>DATESD010000072.1:0-13456 GCA_035270985.1 Bacilli bacterium
GCGCAGTGGTGATGGAATAGTTAGATATGATGTGGCCGGTAATGCGCTAACAAATGGATCTAATACAACGACAACTTTTGAATCTTATGGAAGGTACCTATTCGCTGATACCTTAAAATGGGTAAATGAAGAATGGGTTGATTATATTCTTCCCCAAACATATTATAGTTTCACCCATAAAACCGCTGCCTTTGCTGACTTATTGGATTGGTGGGCGAAGGTTGTTAAAAACAAAAATGTCTTATTATATTCGGGAATGGGCATTTACAAGGTTAGCGAAGCCGTTAGTGAGTCATGGCAAAAAGATTACAAGGAAGCCCCTAACCAAATTTTATATTCAACGAGACGAAAAACTGTTCAAGGAACAGTATTTTATAGTTACACAGCTTTAAAGAACGCCTTTTTAGGCGATGTATCGAGTAACTCTGGCAAGGGAATGAAATTAATTAAAGAAGAAATGTTTATTAACCCTGCCGTTCTTCCCGAAATTATTTCCATGACTCCGATTAAATTGCCTGGTGTTGCTAATTTAGAAGTTATCAAGACAGTTAGCGGAAATAAAATTGTTTTTGATGCTGTTGATAATGCGAAATCTTATGTTGTTTATCGTAGCGATAGCTCAATGACTTTTGAGACAAAGCAAGTATATAAACTTTTAGGCGCTAATGATATTGCTGGTAAAATAGAATATCTTGATGCCAATGTTAGCGATACGCAATATGTTTATGGTGTAAAGGTAATGTCGAGAACAAATACTTTAAGCGATGGTGCTGATTTTACAATGTTAGATTTTAGTGTGATATTTACTGATGAGAGTGGTAACACATTATCAACTGTCATAACTCCATACGGAAATGCGGCAGTTGCTCCGCTTGCTCCAACTAGACCCGGAGCTACTTTTGTTGGCTGGAGTCGCGATATTAGTGCTATTAAGAGCGATTTAACTGTTTCAGCTAAATATAGCGATAGCAAGTTGACAGTTACTTTCTATGGGATCGATAATAAAGTTTTAAAAACAGAAAATGTTGATTTTCATGAATCAGCAACAGCACCAAGTAATGTTCAAGAAGGTTATACTTTTATTAATTGGTCAATTCCTTTTGGGGATGTTATTTATGACTTAGATGTTCATGCTAATTATGAAATTAATATTTATAAAGTTCTTTTTAAGGACTATGATGGAACTTTATTGGCGGAACTCAATGTTGAATATTTGCAGGATGCGGTAGGGCCATTAACACCAGTTAGAACAGGTTATACTTTTAATGGTTGGAATCAAGAGATAACGACAATAAAAGCTAATCTAACTGTTGTTGCCCTTTATGAAGCGGATAAATTCACCATTACATATGTTAATGATTTTGATGATAGTATAATTCTAATTAAAGAAGTTGGTTATGGGGAGGCTCTTACTTATCCCGCGCCACCAGTTGTCCGGGGTTATAACTTTAATAGTTGGACTCCTGAAGACAGTGTTGTCTATGCAGATATGACGGTTCATGCAAACTATAGTATTGGCGAATATAATGTAAAGTTTGTTGATTGGGATGGCGTGATACTAAAAGAGGAAAATATTACTTACAAAGAAGAAGTAATAGCTCCTGTAAATCCTACGCGAGCTAATCATGATTTTATTAGTTGGGATAAGGAGTTTGGCGATGTTGTTGCCGATTTGGTAATTATGGCTCTGTACGCTCCCTATACTTATACCGTTAAATTCTTTGGGCCTAAAGACGAGGTGTTGCACACCGAAGAAGTTAATTATAACAACGCGGCACTGGGCTTTACGGCAAAGGTTGAAGGTTATAAATTTGTTTCTTGGGATACAGATTATTCGCAAGTAACTGAAGATTTAAACATTCACGGGAATTGGGAAAAAATAAAAGGCGGATGTAATAGTCTTAACTATATTAATGGGCTAAGTATGTTATCGCTAGGTTTAGTTTTATTCATTTTAAGAAAAAGATCATTT
This sequence comes from Bacilli bacterium, assembly GCA_035270985.1. GTDB lineage: Bacteria > Bacillota_I > Bacilli_A > ML615J-28 > CAG-698 > JAAYBG01. The sequence continues at coordinate 1,973 of DATESD010000072.1, forward strand.
ATTTAAAATAAAATGATTAGGCATTAAAAGAAAAAAGTCTTTTAATGCCTTTTTTTAAGGATACAACTCATATATGATGAAAACATTCCCGCTTGTTTACCGGCCTTAGGAATAAAAATATTTACTTTTAGGGGGAAAAGCGTTATAATATCTAAGATTTCGCTTTTAGTATTCTATAAGGATGAAAACAAACTTATTTTTGTTATATTAAAGGCTTACGATGTTTTAACGCAAGAAAAGACACGTTAAAAAGGAAAAGAGGGGTTACTATGAAAAATGATAAAAAAATAATTTTAAGTAAGATCTTAGGATTAACTATTATTGTTGTTACAATGCTGTTTTTTGTTAGGGTAACAGTAAAAGCTAGTTATGAAGAACCGGATAGTGAATTTAGAGCCGTATGGGTGACTCCGTGGGGTGGAGACAGCGCATTAGTTAGTTATACTAGTGAGGTGAAGTTTAAAGCAAATATGAATTATATTCTTAATCTAATGGAAGAATATAATATGAATGTCATGATTTATCATATTAGGACGCATAATAATGCCTTGTATAATTCAGACATAAATCCATTATCTAGTTATTGGTCGAGTGTTAATTTTAGTGTGTTTGATCCGCTAACATGGCTAATTGATGAATGTCATTTGCGAGGAATTGAATTTCATGCGTGGTTAAACCCTTACCGAGTATCATCGTCTTATTCGGGAACCGTCGAAGAATTTGCGGCGACGGTCCAAAGCAATAATGTCGCTAGTGATGCTAGTAATTTATTAAAGACAACAGGAGGAGTAATTCTTAACCCTGCTAAGGCAGTGGTTAGAGATTTCATTATCCAAACAGTAGCGGAGATAGTTAATCGTTATAATGTTGATGCGATTCATTTTGATGATTATTTTTACGCTGATATGGGTGCTAATGGCGCCACATCAGGAACTAAAACAATAATTAATGAACCAGATCAAAGTGATTATGAAGCCTACATTAATAACAATCCAACTTCTGGATATGTTAAGACTAGTGCAACAAATAAAGCCGATTGGCGCCGTGCCCAAGTTGATTTAATGATTTTGGGACTTAGCACATATATTAAAGCCTACAATGAAACTAACACTCGTTACGTGCAACTAGGAATTGCGCCAACGGGAATTTATAAAAACGGTAATGGTATCGTTACTTATAACGCTAGTGGCGAAGCGGTAACAACTGGCTCAAACACTAGAGGTCAAACGCATTATTCATCATATTTATTTTGTGATACTTTAAAATGGTGTAATGAAGGTTGGATTGATTATATTCTTCCCCAAAGTTATTGGGGTATGACTCATCCTATCGCGGGCTATCAAGAAGTTATGGGCTGGTGGAATAAAGTAGTTAAGAACCTAGATGTTAACTTATATTCCGGGATTGGCCTATATATGGCTGATGAATCAGCCAATACTCATAGTTGGCAAAGTGATGATGATGAACTGTTGAAACAATTAACTTATCTAACAACCTTAGAGCATGCTCAAGGGGCGAGTTTTTATAACTTCAATAACCTGAGAAAGAATCATGATGGAAAAACAACCCAAGCGGCAATCCAAGTTGCTAATTTAGGCGTCAACTGTTGGACTAAAAAAGTTCTCTTACCAGAGATAAAGAGCATGACACCAGTAAATCTTGGTAAGGTTACTAATTTAGAGGTTACCAAGGAAGTAAATGGAAATAAAATTGTTTTTGATGCTGTTGATAACGCTAAATTTTATATTATTTATCGGGGCACGACACCAATGACTTTTGCAACAAATCAATTATATGAAATACTGGGCCCGAAGGCTAAAGCCGGTAAAATAGAGTATTTAGATGAAAACGCTAGTGAGACACAATGTGTTTATGGTGTAAAAGTAATGTCAGGAACAAATACTTTAGGCGATGGTGCTGATTATGGAATGTTAGATTTTAATATAACGTTTACTGATGAGGTCGGAAACTTCATCTCGACTGTAAGAACTCCTTATGGCAAGGAAGCTGATGCTCCCCTTGCACCAACTAAACCCGGGGCTACTTTTATCGGTTGGAGCCGTGATATAAGCGATATTAAAGGCGACTTAACAGTCTCAGCTAAGTATAGTGACAGCAAATTTACCGTTATTTTTTATGGAATAAATAACAAAGTCTTAAAAACAGAAGGTGTTTTTTTTAATGAAGCCGCAACTGCCCCAATCCCGGAGCAAGAGGGGTATACTTTCGTTGGCTGGTCGAATCCTTTCTCTAATGTTATTTATGATTTAGATATTTTCGCTAGTTATGAAATTAACATTTATAAAGTAATTTTTAATGATTTTGATGGAAATTTTCTCACGGAGGTTGATGTTGAGTATTTGCAAGATGCTCTGGCGCCAACAGTGCCAGTTAGAAAAGGCTATACGTTTAGTGGCTGGGATCAAGAAATAACGGCTATTAAAGGTGATATAACCATTGTCGCACTTTATGAGAAAGACAAGTTTACGGTTACCTTTGTTAATGATTTTGATAATAGTGTAATTTTGGTTAAAGAAGTTGAATATGGAGATAGTCTCACTTATCCTGAGCCACCCGTTGTTCGCGGTTATAATTTTAGCCGTTGGAATGCTCAAGATGTGATTGTTTTAAGTGATAGAACCATTTACGCTAAATACAATATTGGTGAATATAAAGTAAGTTTTGTTGATTGGGATGGAACCTTACTAAAGGAAGTTAATATTCTTTTTGAAGAAGAAGTAATCGCACCGAGCAACCCGTTGCGGGATAATCATGATTTCAGCGGTTGGGATCAAGAATTTGTTGACGTTGCTGAAGATATGGTCATTACAGCTTTATATACTCTGCATACATATACAGTTAATTTTTTCGGACCTAACAAGGAGTTACTACACGTAGAAGTTGTGGGACATAACAATTCTGCGAATGGCTTTGAAGCCAATGTTGAAGGCTATAAATTCATTTCTTGGGATACTGATTATTCGCAAGTAACGGAGAATTTAAATATTTATGGTACTTGGGAAGAAGTAAAAGTTGGCTGTAATAGTCTTAATTATATTAATGGACTAAGTATGTTATCGCTGGGCTTAGTTTTATTCATTTTAAGAAAAAGATTTTTCATTTAAAATAATAAGGTATTAAAAGAAAAAAATCTTTTAATGCCTTTTTTTCATAAACTGTACATTAAACGGCTTTGATAAAAGTAAAAAATACTTGTAAAAAAAGGGTAAAAGTGATATTATATTAATAGTAGTACGAAAGGATGTGACTCCTATTATGTTTAAAAGTTTATTTGATTCGGGGTACAAAGAATTAAAAAGAGTAGAAAAAATTGCCAAAAAAATAGATGCTTTAGCTGAAGACTATAAAAAATATTCTGATGAGGAATTGCAAGCTCAAACGGATATTTTCCGCTTAAGATTAAAAAACGGGGAGACTTTAGATGATATTTTAGTTGAAGCTTTTGCCACCGTTAGAGAAGCATCAACTAGAGTTTTGCATATGACCCCATTTTTTGTTCAACTAGAAGGAGCGCTTGCTCTTCATGGCGGTAATATTGCGGAGATGAAAACTGGTGAAGGTAAGACCCTTACTTCAACACTAGTAGCTTATTTGAATGCTTTACCAGGCGAAGGTGTGCATATCGTTACAGTTAATGAGTACCTTGCTGCTCGTGATGCTCGCGAGATGGGAGAACTTTTTAAATGGTTAGGATTAACCGTTGGTCTAAACATTCGTGAATTAACGAGTGAGGAGAAGAAAGAGCAATATTTATGTGATATTACCTATTCAACAAATAACGAATTAGGCTTTGATTATTTACGTGATCATATGGTTATCTATAAGGAAGTCATGGTTCAACGTCCCCTAAATTTTGCTATTATTGATGAGGTCGATTCTATCTTGGTTGATGAGGCGCGAACACCGTTAATCATTAGTGGGGGAGCAAAAAACACCGGTAATTTATATAGTCAAGCTGATTTGTTTTCTAAGGGACTTAATCCGGAAACTGATTTTGAAGTTGATATTAAGACAAAACATATTGTCTTTACCGAAAAAGGTATGGAAAAAGCCGAAAGATTTTTCGGTATAGATAACCTTTATGATGTAAAATACGTTAATTTATTACATCATTTACATAATGCTTTAAGATCTAACTATATAATGAGTAAAGATATTGATTATGTCGTTCAAGAAAATAAAGTAATTATAGTTGACCAATTTACTGGACGTTTAATGCACGGCCGTCAATTTTCTGAAGGCTTGCACCAAGCTTTAGAAGCCAAAGAACATGTTGAAATAAAGAAAGAAACACGAACTGTGGCGACGATTACATTCCAAAATTACTTTAGAATGTATAAAAAACTATCAGGTATGACTGGTACAGCCAAAACCGAGGAAGAAGAGTTTAGAAACATATATAATATGTATGTTGTTGAAGTGCCAACGAACATGCCTTTAATTCGAGTTGATGAAAAAGACTTAATGTTTGTTACTTTAAAAGCTAAATTTGAAGCGATTGCTAATGATATTAGAGAAAAATATAATTTAGGGCAACCAGTTTTGGTTGGTACTATTTCGATTGAAACTAGTGAATTATTGTCAGAATTACTTAAAAAACGCGGAGTTCCTCATAGTGTTTTAAATGCTAAGCAACATGAACGCGAAGCAGAAATTGTTGCTAATGCGGGACAGTTAAAGTCGATAACGATTGCGACCAATATGGCCGGTCGTGGTACTGATATTAAGTTGGGCCCTGGAGTCGTTGAACTTGGTGGCTTGGCAGTAATTGGTACTGAACGCCACGAATCACGTCGTATTGATAATCAGCTACGTGGTCGATCTGGTCGTCAAGGCGATCCTGGACACACACGTTTTTATCTATCGGCTGAAGATGAGTTAATGAAAAGATTCGGTAGCGAACGTTTTAAATCAATGTTAACAATGGTTGTTATGCAAAAAGGAACTGATGGGGAAACACCGTTAGAATCGAAAATGTTTAGTAGCTTTGTTGAAAGCGCACAAAAAAAGATTGAGGGAAATAACTTTGATAGTCGTAAAACAGTATTAGAATATGATGAGGTTCTACGTAAACAAAGAGAAATAATTTACAATCAACGTTCAGAAATTCTTTTTTTAGAGGACATTACTGACATTATTGTACGAATGATGGAAAGTACAATGCATCGATTAGCCTATAGCTTTTTAGAAAGCGATCGGAAGAATAGTGCAGTTGACATTGATCGTTTTATGAAAGAAAGCGACGGGATTTATTTTCCTTTAGGCTTTTTGCGAAAAGAAGATCTTGCCGGCTTATCTGCTGAGGCGATGGTTGATGTTCTTGTTGACAAATGCAACATCTTACTACAAGAGAAAAAAGAAAATTTTCCTCCAGAAATATATTATGAATTTCTAAAAGTTGTTTTACTAAAAGTTGTTGATACATATTGGATGGATCATATCGATGCTATGAGTGAGTTGCGTCAGGCAGTTCGCTTGCAATCTTATGCGCAAATTAATCCGTTACGCCAATATCAAGAAGTTGGATTTGAAAAATTTGAAATAATGATTCAGAGTATTGAAAACGACGCCACAAAATATGTGAATAGAGCGCTAATTAAAGATAATCTTCAAAGAGAAGCGGTTATTAAACCGGTTTCAACTTCAAGTGGTAAAGAAGAAGATACAAAGCGAAGAAGACAAGCTGTTTCTTCAAAAGTTGGTAGAAACGAACAATGTCCATGTGGCAGCGGTAAGAAATATAAGAATTGTTGCGGGATGTAGGTATCCAAAATGGAAAACTATGAAATCATAAAAAAAATAGAAGATTTTTCGGAGCGGATTAGAGAACTGAAAAAAGCTATTGATGTTGATAAAATAGTTCGTAATATTGCCGAAGATGAACAACAAATATCGGCTCCCGACTTTTATAAAGATATGCAAATTGCCCAGAAAGTCTTAAAAAGGTTGAAAGAGAATAAAAATAATATTGCTTCGGGGACAGAAATCAGTCAATTGCTAGAAGAACTGGAATTATATTTTGCGATGCATAAAAATGAAGAAGGCGACTTAACGGCAGAAATTGAAGAAACAATTTCTTCAATCAACGAAAAATTAGGCGACTTTGAAATTAAAATGCTGCTGAGTAAAGAATATGATGATTGCCCGGCAATTATGGAACTTCATCCTGGGGCTGGCGGTACTGAGTCACAAGATTGGGCAGAAATGCTCTTTAGAATGTATCATCGCTATGCGGAAGCGCATAATTATGATTTTGAAATCTTGGATTATCAAGATGGAGAAGAAGCAGGAATAAAAAGTGTTACTTTTATGGTCACTGGCGATAAAGCCTATGGCTATCTAAAAAGTGAACATGGAGTTCACCGGTTAGTAAGAATTTCGCCATTTGATAGTAATGCTCGTCGCCATACTTCTTTTTGTGCCTGTACAGTCACTCCTTCAGTTGATGAAAATGTAGATATTCACATCTCTCCAGAAGATATTAGAGTCGACACATATCGCTCAAGTGGTGCTGGTGGACAAAGCGTTAACAAAACTGATTCTGCAATCCGAATTACACATTTAAAAACAGGGATTGTTGTTACTTGCCAAAATGAAAGAAGTCAAATCCAGAACAAAGAGCGAGCATTGCTTGTTTTAAAATCTAAACTGTATCAACTGGAAGTAGAATCACAAGAAAAGAAAGTTAAATCTGCTAGTGGAGGAATAACCCAAAACAGTTTTGGTAGTCAAATTAGATCATATGTTTTCCATCCTTACTCTTTAATAAAAGATACTAGGACAGGATATGAAGAATTTAACACCGCTAACGTGATGGATGGTAATATCGACGGGTTTATTAACACATATTTAAAATCGAGTTATAATGTGAGGTAAATATGAAAGAACTATTTACGAAAAAGAGAATCTTGGAATTCATTTATTTAACTATCGGCGTTGCATTCGTCTCTTTTTCGTTTAGCTTTTTCTTAAGCCCTAATAATATAGTTGTCGGCGGGGTATCTGGTATTAGTATTATTATTAAAGATTTATTTGGCGGATATGATCCTGCCACAGTCATTTTAGTTCTTAATATAGGATTGCTAGTAATTGGCTTTATATTTTTAGGTAAAGATTTTTTCTTTAAAACGGCTTATGGGTCGTTAATGTTTCCGGTCTTCATTTGGTTATTTGACTTTGTATATAAAGTTATGAAATTAGATTTTTCCCAAATGGATATTATTTTAGTTATTATCTTTTCGTCAATTATTATGGGTTTAGGCTTAGGAATAGTTGTTAAGAATGGTGGGACAACGGGCGGAACAGAAATTCCCCAACGAATATTTTTTAAATATTTTCACTTACCATATTCTTTATCGCTGTATATAATTGATGGAAGCATTATTTTGATTGGATTTATTTTAATGAAACAACAAATTGACTTGATATTTTATGAGATAATATTTATGTTTATTTGTGGCTTTGCGATGGATATGGTAGTTTTTAGTGGCTTCAATAAGCGGGCAGTTTACATTATCTCCGAAAAAACTAAAGAAATAAAAGAGGAACTTTTGGTTAATTTTAACCGAGGAGTTACTAGTATTAGGGTGATAGGTGAATATTCGCAAAATGAAAAGAAAATGTTGCTTTGTGTCTTATCGACTCTAGAATATTATAAACTTCGCGATTTTATTGGAAAAATAGATGAAAATGCTTTTTTCTATGCTGTTAGAGCTAGTGAAGTTCGCGGGGAAGGTTTTTCTTATGCCAAAGAAGATTGAGATTCTCAGCCTTGCTAAAAATAGAAAGAAGTTTAAAGTAACGACTAGTGAAGGTGAATATACTTTTTGCGAAGATACGATCCTTAAACACTATGTTTTTAAAGGTAAAATTTTTAATGAAGAAGAATTTGCGGAAATTTTAAATAGTGAACTAGACAACACACTTTTCAATAAAGCGCTTAACTATCTATCATATCAAATTCGTAGTACTAAAGAAGTTAGTCAATATTTGCAAAAACATCAAGCAACAATAAGCCAGAGTGAAAGCATTATGGCGCGTTTAGCTGACTTAGGATATTTGAATGACTTTAGTTTTGCGGTTAATATGCAAGATTCTGTTTGCTTGCGCAAAAAAGGCCCGCAAGTTTTGAAAATAAAATTAAAAGAAAAAGGCATTAGCGAAGATATAATTGTTAAAGTGTTGGATAGTTATTCTCGGGAAATGCAAGAAGAAATAGTTGCGGGAATAATTGCTAATCTTGTAAAGCGAAATAATCACTTACCAGCAAGAAAGCAAAAACAAAATTTATATGATAAATTACAACGCGATGGTTTTAACCGTGATGTTATTAATGAGCAGTTGTCTCAAGTTGAATTTACTGATGATAGCGATCAAACATTAAGTAAAGAAATTGTTCGATTACAAATAAAATATCGGGATAATGATCCGAAAGTGATAGATATGAAGATTATTGCTAACCTTATGAATAAAGGATACGAGTACTCTGATATTGCTAGAAATATAAAAAAAACGTCTACTTAAAAAACAATTTAAAATAGCGCATTAATAGGTTGCAATTTGAAAATAGATGTGTTATAATACTGTGTAAGATAAGGACGTTTGATTTACCACCGTAATAGAAACTCTTATTATGGTATTTTTTAATTGTTTTTATTTTGTAATTTATTACAAAAGGAGGTTCTACTATGTTAACAGGAGTTGTAAAATGGTTCGATTCTGAAAAGGGCTATGGCTTCATCACTATGGATGATGGAAAAGATATATTTGTACATTATTCAGTTATTAATTGTGATGGTCATAAAACATTGCTTCAAGGTCAAAGAGTTAGCTTTGAGACTACAGACGGCAATCGCGGCTTACAAGCTAAAGATGTCACAATTATAGCGTAAATAAGACAGATTATTGAGAAAAGAAAAGCAAGTTATAAAGACTTGCTTTTTATTTTTCTCTAGATTAAGATTTAAAATAATGATATAATACTTATAGTAAGATAGTAAAGAGGGCCATTTATGAAGAAAATGAAAAGAATTTTATCGGCATTAATTATCGTGCTAGTGGTGATTATAAATTATAGCTTTTTTACTGTTAGAGCCGAAGAACAGACAACAATTCCTAAAAGTGATGGAAGCGGAGATCTAGTTTATTTAGGGACGACAACTAAGGTTGTCATTCCTAGCCAATATATAACTCCAGAAGCTGAGTTTAGAGCTGTTTGGATTAGCTCTTTGGTCGGAGACATTTCGACTTTTTCCACGGAATCACAATATAAACAAGAGATTCTCAGTGTTTTTGATACTTTAGCATACTACAATATCAACGTTATGATTTTTCATGTCCGAATTTATAACGATGCTTTTTACCAATCAAAATATAATGCCTGGAGTAAGTATTATAGTACTAATCCTTCCTGGGAAGCTCTGCCATGGATAATAACTGAAGCCCATAAAAGAGGAATTGAGTTTCACGCTTGGCTAAATCCTTACCGTGTTAGTCCATCGCCATCACAAAGCTTAACTGAAGTTGCTAGTAAATTTCAAGCTAATAATCCGGCATCTAATCCTAATAACTTACTTAAAGGAGAAAATGCGATTATTTTAAATCCGGGAATCCCGACGGTCAGAACATTTTTAGTTAATACTTGTATGGAGTTAGTCGAAAACTATGATATCGATGCGATTCATTTCGATGATTATTTTTATGATGCTGGTGTTGATGATACTTTTACGCGTAGTGTTTATAATACAGAAAATTTATCGATTGATAATTTCCGTCGCGAACAAGTCAATTTATTTATAAAATCTTTAAGCAAGGCGATCAGAAATTATAATACGGCAAACAATAAACGCATTCAATTAGGCGTTTCTCCATCGGGAATCTGGAAAAGTGGCGACGGGATCGTTACGTATGATACATTTGGCAATGCGATAACCAATGGCTCAAGCACGACTTCGTCGTATCAACATTATGGTAATTATTTATATGCTGATACATTAAAATGGATCAATGAAGAATGGATTGACTATATTTTGCCACAAACATATTGGGCTTTAGAGCACGGGATGTGCGCTTATGCTGATTTAATTAGTTGGTGGAATCAAGTTGTAAAGTATAAAAATGTCAGATTATATGCAGGAATGGGATTATATCTTCGGGAATCGAAGGAAGGTTCTTCGTGGTGGACAAGTAACCAAGAAGCATATTACCAGTTAATGGTTAACCAAACCTTAGATAAGGTTGATGGAAATTCAATTTTTGCTTATAAAAACTTAAAAGCAACAATTAATGATCAACGAAGTTTTCACGGAGTAAAGGAAATTTGGGATACGCCAGTAATTCTTCCGGAAATTAAAACAATGGAAAAACTTTCTGTTACTCCGATTGAACAATTACAAGTAGGGATTACTGAGAGTGGCTATGGACTTTCTTTTCTAAAAAAGGCCGAAGCTAAATTTTATGTAATTTACCGTAGTATGCACGCCATTACTTATTCACCAACAGAAGTGATTGCTGTTATTGGTAATATTGGTAGTGGTAATACTGTGACTTACATTGATGAAGCAACGAAAACTGGTAATTACTATTATGGAGTAAAAGCCCAATCGTATAGCTTAGCACTGAGTGAAGGCGTTAGTGCTCCAGTGGATAGCAATTTTAATTTAGGAAAAATTTCGCTTGGAGAAATAGAAAATGTTCTTGTTACAGACAATGTTTTCTATCAAGAAGTAATCAATATAAAATGGGATAAATTATCTTATTTATACGGTGATGAAATAACTTATGATTTTGAATATTCATATAATCAAGAAGAGTGGCAAAAATTAGCCTATGTAATTGATAAAAATGATAAAGTAGTAGTTAGCCTGCCGGTCGATAGAGAGTCCGGAACGATTCACTACCGGATTAAAGCGAGTAATAACTTAGGTGAAAGCGAAACTTTTCAAGATAGTTTTGCGATAGTTTCGGCGCTAGGACAAATTAATAACTTTGTTGTTATTGGCGATTTGTGTGCAAATGAAAAAGTGAAGTTTATTTGGAATAATATCAAAGCTAGCAACGTATCATATGAATTGCAAATTTCTAGTGATAATATTACTTGGGAAACTGTGGCTACATCGTTAGCTAGCGAAGAAGTTAATAGCTTTGTTAATTATAGACTACCGATATCTGCGAGAACCTACTTTTTTAGAATAAAAGCAGAGGCGGCAAACAAGGTTGGGTATTCGGCAGTTCTTGAGAAAAATGTTTATGCTTATTTGGGAATTTTTGGAAACTTAAAAATAAATGATAAGGAAGTTAACGGGGCTGCCTATATTTATGATCAAGACCATGTTGATATTGTCTGGAACGCCATTTCTTATGGGGGGAAGACGGTAAATTATGCGGTGTCTATTTCTTATGATTTAGTTAATTTTGTCCCGGCACGAACGAGTAATAATGCTAATTCCTTAACAAATGTCAATG
>DATESD010000073.1:0-12152 GCA_035270985.1 Bacilli bacterium
GAAGGAACGTTTATTTTAGGAGCGCCAGAATTCGTCTTAACGGCACCGGAGCAATACGATAAGGTAAAAGTTAAGGTTGAAAGATTTTATACACAAGGATGTCGAGTGCTTATTCTTGGCCAAACGAATAGCCGGATTAAAGGCGATATTCTTGCAAAGAGTGTTCGGCCATTAGCGATTATTGTTATTCAGGACCACATTCGTGAAGATGCAGCTAGCACCATTGACTTTTTCAAAAACAATGGGGTTGATATTAAAGTAATTTCCGGAGATAATCCCGAAACGGTATCACAAATAGCTCAAAGAGTAGGTATTGAAGGTGCAGAAAGATACGTTAGTTTGCACAATTTAACTGATGAAGAAGTTTGGGATAGCGTTTTTGACTATACTGTCTTCGGAAGAGTTTCCCCTAATCAAAAGAAAATTTTAATTAAGTCATTAAAGGCCCATAAAAAAACCGTAGCCATGACTGGTGATGGTGTTAATGATATATTAGCTTTAAAAGAAGCCGATTGCTCAATAGCAATGGCCTCTGGTAGTGAGGCAGCTCGTTATGTATCGCATTTAGTTTTAATGGATTCTAACTTTGCTTCGATGCCGAAAGTTGTTAAAGAAGGGCGTCGGGTTATAAATAATATTCAAAAGACATCGGCTCTCTACTTAACGAAAAACTTGTTTGCTATTTTCCTAGCGGTTATGTATATCATTATTGGTTTCGTGGGGACTAGTCCAGGTTCAGCGGCGATTAATTTAGGCTGGCCATATGAAGCTAAGAATTTATTGTTGATTGAATGGTTTATTTTAGGTATTGCAACATTTGCCTTAGCTCTACAACCCAATAATGAAATAATAAAAGGTAAGTTTTTAAAAAATGTCATTAAAGAAATCCTTCCAGGAGCGATAACGATTCTTTTCTTTAACCTAAGTTTATATTTATTAAAAAAATATGAGGCCTTTGAGTTTTTAACGGATAAGAATACTTTTGCGACAATTGGTTCACTCGTAACGACAGGAATAATGTGGTTTGTGCTTCTTGATGCCTCAAGGCCATTTAATTGGTTTAGAAAAATTGTCTTTAGTATTGTTACTGCGGCAATTATAATTAGCTTAGCGCTTAAGCAGAGTCTATTCGGGGTGGATTTAGGTAGTTTCGGCATCTCCGAATGGTTATTGTTTATTGTGATGCTTCAAGCAATCTACCCAATGATGAAATTGATATCATTATTGTTAGTAAAACTAAGAATTATAAAAAATTAAATAGGTTTCAGGATTAATCTCCTGGGCCTTTTTTTATTCAATCCAATAAAAAAAAGCCTTTACTTACAGATGCTTTTATAGTATAATAATACGAATGAGAAACAACTCATCCTTGCTCTTTATTTTAGAAGAGCCATTAGACCAAGAGGAGGTGCGAAAATGAAAGAATACACAGGTATGTACATTGTTCGCCCAACATTAGAAGAAAGTGCTATTAAAGCCGTAATTACGGACATCGCTGAGCTATTTATTGCCAAAGGCGGAAAAGTACTAGAAGTTAATGAATGGGGTATCAAAGAACTTGCTTATGAAATTGATGACTTTAAAAAAGGTTATTATGTGAAATTCAAAGTTGCGGCAACAGCTGAAGCAATTGAAGAATTTAATCGTGTATGTAGTATAAAAGAAGACATTCTTAGACATATTCTAGTTAGTCAATAAATAAGGAGGGAATATGAACAAAACAATTCTTGTCGGAAGACTAGTTAAAGATCCAGAGTTAAAACATACTCCAAATGATATTGCTGTTGTCCAGTTTACTGTGGCAGTTAATCGCCGATTTGCAAATAAAGCTGGCGAAAAACAAGCAGATTTTATTAATTGCGTTGTATGGAGAGCACAAGCAGAAAATTTAGCTAAGTACATGCGTAAGGGTGGCCTAGTAGGCGTTGAAGGACAACTGCAAACGCGAACATATGAAGATAGTGGTGGAGCAAAGCGCTACATTACTGAGGTCATTTGTGATGCTGTTACCTTTTTAGAGTCAAAAGGTTCTCGAGGTGACGGATATAGTAGCGGATATAATGATTTAAGTCAATATGATGTTCCGGATGGGCAAAAAGATAATGAGCAGACAACGGAAGATCCATTTAAAGATATCAAAAACACATATGGTGTTTCTGATGATGATTTACCATTTTAAATAGGAGGTTATAAAATGAAAGGCTTTAGAGCAAGACGAAAAAAAAGCTGTTATTTTACAGATAATAAAATAAAAACAATTGATTGGACAGACTACGAGTTATTAAGAAGATTTATTTCTGATCGAGGAAAAATTCTTCCACGCCGTGTAACTGGTACCAAAGCAATTTACCAAAGAGAATTAGCCGTAGCAATTAAAAGAGCACGCTATATGGCTTTGTTACCTTTTGTAAGAGAATAGTATTAAATTAACGCTGAACTACCTTTTTGAAATTTTAAAAAGGTAGTTTTTATTTTTGCTATTTTCGGGAAAAACAACAATAAATAACAAGATATGCTATTAACTGTTTTTATTTTTATTTTTTTTGTGTTATAATAACAATATAAGGGTGCATATCATGAGAAAAACCGGTAAAAGAAAATATTTAATGTTTGGGTTATTATTTTTATTAGTAACTTTTTTAGTGTATACATTTATTTTTAAGGAAATTAATCATTGGGTGACATATATAGCGATCTTTTTGCTAGGCTATTTTGTCACGATGCTTTATACTGATTTTGCCATTTATAATTATAATATAAAAATTGAATGGTTAGAGAGTAGATTAAAACTTTGGAATACAATATCATATAAGGTGAAACTTGCTGGCGAAAATGCCTTTAATAAAATGCCAATCGGAATTGTTGTTTATGATGATAAAAAAATCATTCAATGGGCGAATCCTTATGCCAAGAAGATTTTTCAAAGTCGCCTTGTTGAACGGAGAATTTCAATAATTAATAATGATTTACATAATAAAATATTATTATCAAATGAATTTGATATCATGATTTATAATCGGATCTATAGTTGTTCTGTATTGCGCGATGACAATATCTTATATTTAGTTGATAAAACGGATTTCCATGATTTAGAAAATAAATACTTAGATAAAATGCAAGTTGTTGGGATTCTTAATCTTGATAATCTCGACCAAGCATTAAGCACTTATGATGCGCAAGAAAAAACAAAACAAATTGGTAACATTATCGGAATATTAAGCAGTTGGAGCAATCGTCATAATATTTATTTGCGCGGGTATAGTGAAGAACAATATTTGTTGTTGATGAGTCGCTCACAGTTTGATGTTATCATTGAAGAACAATTTAAAATTCTTGATGAAATTCAAGAATATTGTTCACGCCAAAATTTACGGATTTCCGCGTCAATTGGTATGGCTTCGAAAGAAGAAAGTATTGTTGATTTAGTTGAATTAGCAGAATTGCAATTAGAATTTGCGATGAGCCGTGGCGGAAACCAAGCCGTTGTCTATGATTATGGCCAAGTTAATTATTATGGTGGTAAAACTAGTGGTATCGAAAATCGTTCACCAATATATGTTCGTGTTAAGACGGAAGATTTATTAGAATTAATTAATAAAGCGAGCAACGTTGTTGTTATGGGGCACAATGGAATGGATGCTGATGCATTCAGTTCGTGTTTGGCAATTGCGAAGATTGTTGAGACGCAAGATAAAAAGGTTAACGTTGTTTTCGATGAAGAATTTATTGATCAAACGATTAAGATAGTTTATGAAGAAATTAAAACAGAACACGTTCATATTCTTGATTATATGAACCCCTCAAAAGAAGTATTACCAATGATGAAAGAAGATACTTTGTTAATTATTGTTGATTGTCAATATCAACATTTATTGATGAATGATAAGATCTTTAAAAAAGCCAAGAGTGTTGCGATCTTGGATCATCATCGTCGCAGTAATACCGCGATTGATAACTATAAATTTTTATACAGTCAGCCTTCGGCTTCTTCAACAATTGAACTAATAATTGAAATGTTTGATTTTATTCCGGAAGAAGTAAAAATCACACCAATTGAAGCATCGTATATGCTAATGGGAATTATTGTTGATACTAGTAACCTAATGTTTAGAACATCGTATCGGACCTTTAATGTTTTATCGAAGTTACAAAAACTAGGAGCTGAAATGGTTCAAGCGCAAAGATATCTTCGTGAAGATTTTGATGAATATACGAAGCGGATGTCGATTCTAAAAAATTTAGAAATAATTGATGATGTCTATGGAATAGCACTTTGTGATGAAGAAGAAATCCATGAGCGACAATTCATCGCGAAGATTACCGATAGCATTATTTCTATAAACGGTATCAAAGCCGCGTTTTGCATTGGTAAAATTGGTGCCGAAGAAATCGGCATTAGTGCAAGAAGCCTTGATGAATTGAATGTTCAAGTTTTAATGGAACGAATGGGTGGCGGTGGTCATTTCAATAATGCGGCGACACAAATAAAAGATTTTACTATTTCCCAAGTGAAAGAAATGTTATTATTACAAATAAGAACAGCAACAGATAAAGGAGAACAAAACATGAAAATAATACTAACTGAAGATGTTAAAGGAAAAGGAAAATACGGAGACATCATTGATATCCCCGCGGGGCATGCTAACTTTTTAATTCGCAGTAAGCAAGCAATACTAGCATCGGCGGATAATGTTAAGCATTTAGAAGATGCGAAAAATAAAGAGCGTCTAGAAGCGGAAAAATTTCTTGAGACGATGAATGAATTAAAAGGAGAAATTGAGAGTAAACCAATTACTATCTACGTTAATGTTGGTAAAGAAGGAAAGTTATTTGGTGCTGTTAGTAGTAAACAAATAGTAGAAACTTACAAAACTGTACATAACATTGTTTTAGACAAGCGAAAGATGTTTTTCGAAAAAGATATTGATGCTGTTGGAACGTATAAAATTGTGATTCAATTACATAAAGAAACTAAAGCAACGATGACAGTTAATGTTGTGGAGAAAGAATAAGTTATGGAAGTAGCAAAAATTAAAAATATTCCTTATAGTACAGAAGCAGAAAACTTTGTTCTCGGTAGTTTATTAGTTGATAATAGGCTAGCTCTTGAATACTGTAGTCGCTTAGATGCCGAAGACTTCTATATTGAAGAAAACAAAAAAATATTTGCGGCGATATCTAATCTTTATCAATTACATGCGAAGATTGATTATCTGTCGGTTATTGAAGAATTAAAAAGGCGTAATGATTTAGAGAGAATCGGCAAGAATTATTTAATTGATTTAACTGATATTCTCCCTTCTCATGTTGTTGCGGAATCTTATGTTGAGGTTATTCTCCAAAAGAGCTTAGAGCGAGAATTGTTTTATGCTGTTAGCAATATTGGTGAACAGATATTAGAAGGAAAAACTGATTTTGAAGCCTTATTAGAAGATACTGAAAAAACGGTTTTCCAAATTGTTAATAAGAGACGGACAACGCCGTTTATGAAAATCGATGAAGCAACGGAAAAAGTAATGTACATCATTGAGGAGAATAAAAAAAGCGAAGGTAAAGGGGTTATTGGCCTTGATACGGGCTTTAAAAAATTAAATGAATTTACCCTAGGCTTCCAAAAAGGTGAACTAATTATCTTAGCGGCGCGACCAGGAATTGGTAAATCAGCATTTGCTTTAAATGTTGCGGCCAACGCCTGTTTAGAAAGAAAGTCTCATGTTGCTTTCTTCTCTTTGGAAATGAGTATTGATCAGTTAGTAATGCGTCTGTTAAGTTCAAAAGCTAATGTTCCGTTACAAAAGATTAGAAGTGGGGATATGAATCCCACGGAAATGACAAAAGTACTAGCGGCAAAAACAAAGTTAGATGATAGTAATTTATATATCGATGAAGGAGTTACGGGAAATCTTGAAGATGTAAAAGTAAAATGCCGAAAACTTAAAAGAGAAGGCAAACTAGATATTATCATTATTGACTACTTGCAACTACTAGCGATTAGTTCTGGGCAAGATAAACTAAGTACTTATGAACGAGTTACGAAATTATCTCGTGGTTTAAAAATGCTTGCGCGCGAACTAAATGTCCCCGTTCTCGCCTTATCACAGTTATCGCGAGCTATTGAAAAAAGACCAGAAGACGAACAAACCCCAATGCTATCAGATTTACGTGAATCGGGAAGTATTGAGCAAGATGCTGATATTGTTATTTTCTTGCATCGTCGGACAACAAAAAAAGAGGAAGAAGAACTAAAAATGAGCAACCGGAGCCGTAAAACGGAAGTTCACATTTCGAAAAACCGTCAAGGTGAAGTGGGAATGTTTAAATTAATTTTCCGCGGTGATTGCTCGATATTTAATGAAGTTGAGTAATTTTTAGAAACAGAAAGGTGTCACATGTTAGAACGCTTAAAAATAATGGAAGCAAGATATAATCAAATTGGAGAAGATCTACAAAACCCGGCAATAATTAAAGTAGTTAAAAAAATGACTGATTTAATGAAGGAAATGAGTTCCCTTGAAAAAGTTGTTGCCGTTTATCATGAATACTTAGAAGTAATGAAACAAATCACAGATTTGAAAGAATTGTCTAAAGATGAAGATGAAGAAATAAGTGCGATGGCAAGTTTGGAATTAGAAGAAAACTTAGCCAAAGAAGAGAAACTTATTGAAGATTTAAAAGTACTATTAATTCCTAAGGATCCTAATGATGAAAAGAATGTTATTTTTGAAATTAGGGGAGCAGCTGGAGGCGATGAAGCAAACATTTTCGCTGGTGATTTGTTTCGGATGTACGCTCGCTACGCAGAAACTAGGGGATGGAAAGTGGAAGTGTTATTTGCTGATGCTTCGGAATTAGGCGGTTTTGGTCAAGTTGAATTTATGATGAGTGGGGACAATGTCTACTCTTTTATGAAATATGAGTCAGGAGCCCATCGGGTTCAAAGAGTTCCGGAAACGGAATCGCAGGGGCGAATTCAAACATCAACAGCGACTGTGCTAGTTATGCCAGAAGCTGATGAATTAGATGTGCAATTAAATATGGAAGACGTTAGAATTGATACTTTCTGTTCGTCAGGTCCCGGCGGACAAAGTGTTAACACAACCAAATCGGCAATTAGAGTAACACATATGCCAACAGGCATTGTTGTTTCTTGTCAGGATGGAAAAAGCCAACATGAAAATAAAGCTAATGCTTTAAAAGTGTTACAGGCGCGGCTATATAATAAACTAAACGATGAACGTTTGGAAAAAGAAGGCAAAGAAAGACTATCTAAAATCGGTCATGGTGACCGCAGTGAAAAGATAAGAACATATAATTACCCACAAAACCGGGTTACTGATCACAGAATAGGGTTTACTATTCAACAATTAGACCGTGTGATGGAAGGCAAACTAGAGGCAATAATCGAAGCTTTAATTACCGAAGATCAAAAAAGAATATTATCTAATCAGAAATAGGTGTCTAAATGATTCAAATGCAAATTAACTTATCAGCAATTTTAAAGAATATTACGGCAATAAAACAAATAACTGGTAAAAAAGTTATTCCCGTTATTAAAAGCAATGCTTATAATTTTGGCGATGTTGAAGTATGTAAATACTTAGCCGATAATGGGATTGAGTATTTCGCGGTCGTTGATACTGAAGAAGCGAGAAGATTAATTGCTGCCGAAGTAAAGGCTAATATTTTGGTTTTAAATGGGGCTTTACCGGAAGAAATGGAATTTTACGAACAAAATTCCAATTTAATTATTTCGGTAAACAGTTATAAAGAGGCTCTTGATATTATCCAAAACTATTGGGGAGAACATTTGCAGGTTCATTTACAAATTGATACCGGGATGAATAGGTTAGGAATAAAGACTGTTGAAGAGTGCAAAGAAACAATTGCTGTTTTAAGAACAGCAAATATTGCCATTGAAGGAATTTATACTCACTTTAGTAGTTTAAACAATTTAGAAAAGCAGGAAAAAGAGTTTAAGAAATATACACAGCTAGCTAAATTCTCGATGATTCATTGTGCGGCGACGTCAACATATGCCGCTACAACAATCGGTAATTATGTTCGCGTTGGCCTAGGTATCTATGGCTATGAAACAAACGATCAGTTTACGCAAGCCCTAAGCATCTTTGCGACACCGCTAACGATTAATGACATTAAAGCGAAGGAAACTGTTGGTTATAGTGAGGCTTTCATTGCTCCACATGATATGCGTGTTGCTGTTTTACCGATTGGTTACAGTAATGGCTATTCGCGTAATTTATCAGGCTTTGATGTTTACGCCGCAGGACAGAGATACAAAGTCATTGGCAAAGTTTGTATGAATCATTTGTTTGTGGCGGTTGATGAACATGTTAATATGGACACAAAGTTCTATATTACGTGTCAGGAGTTATCAGTTAAAGAAATGGCAAGTTATCTTAAGACAATTGAACATGAAATTTTATGCATGTTTAACATTAAGAACCGAGAATATCTTAAATGACATATCGGGAATTAATTGCTGTAAATGAAAAAAAGGCTTTACTTCTTCAGAAAGAAAAAAGTGCTGTTTTAATGTTGATTCGGGAATTAGCTAATTTTTCTATTTCTGAGCTATATTTAAATTATGATTTTGAAGTAAGCAACTCTCAGTTTATCCAAACTAAAGTTGATGAATACTTAGAACACGATATTGCTCCGCAATATGTTTTAGGATACACATATTTTTATGGGAATAGAATTGCAGTAGATAATGATGTTTTGATTCCCCGCGCAGATACAGAAATTTTGGTAGGGGAAATACTAAATTTGATTAGTGCTGAAGCAGCGCTAAAGATCGTTGATGTCGGTACAGGATCAGGCTGTATTGCGATTGCAATAAAAAAACAAAGACCGAATTCAACGGTATTAGGTCTAGACATATCAAAAAAAGCAATTGACATTGCGAAAAAAAATGCTACTATTAATGATGTTGATATTTTGTTTAAACAAAATGATCTGTTAACAGGCATAAACGACAAATTTGATATCTTAATATCTAATCCGCCCTATATCGATAAGTTTGATGATGTTGATGAAATTGTTGTGAAAAACGAACCGAGTTTGTCATTGTTTGCTGAGGAGAAAGGGCTTTATTTTTTCCGGAAGATATTAGAAGAATCAGTAGCTGTGATGAAGAATAAATTTATCATTGCCTTTGAAATTGGCTATCATCAAGCTGCAGAAGTTGTTGCTCTTGCTGATAAAGTTTATCCAAGAGCAAAAAAAAGGGTTGTTAAAGACTATAATAGCAATGATAGAGTTGTTATAATTAACAACTAAAAGAGGAAAATATGAGTAAAATATTAATGTTTTTAATAGGTTTTATGTTATTGTCAACACCACAAGAAATAAACAAAGATAAGTTCTTTGATGATGTTAATAACGCATATACTGAATATAAGGTAGTTACTGATTATACTAGCGAAGCTTATTCGCTTCAAATAGTAAAAGGGATTATTGATAACCAAGCAACTTACGGGATTAGTTTTTTCAGCATTCGCGCAAGTGATTATTATATCCATTTTGAGATAGATGGTGTTGCTTACAAAACAAAACCTGATAGTCGGGGAGACTATCAAGTATTAGCAATCAAGTGGCGAAGTTATGAACAAATAAAGCTTAAAATATATAGTAAAGATGGTCAACCTCAGTCGTCAACGCATTCAACAGTTTTAGAAAAATTTGATAAAAACACATTTATTGGAGACAAAGCGGGATTAGGAAACGGTGGATCGCTAACAACACTAAAAAAAGTTGAACCAATTATCGATTTTAACGTATATATTATTATATCCTTAGTTATTACGGGAATTTGCTTTGTAATAATTATTGCTTTAGCGATTGTAAAACGCGGCATGTTTTCTAAGGAACGTCGCAAAGAAGGTGTTTTTGATTTCAAAAACTTTCTTGAGGCCAACCCAACATTACATGGCAATGATGATTGGATTGAGGTAAAACCAGAATCAGAAATAGAAGAAAAAGTTATTGGGGATAAACCAAAGGAAGTCTACAACAAAGGATATCGATATTTTGATGATGATATCATTAGTATTGATATTCAAAAGCATTTGCAAGATGCTGGTTTTGTAGTTGATTATTTTTTAGCTAGTGATGAAGAAAAAAACATGATAATGTTAGAATTGATGCACTTAAAAAACGAAAGAAAAATAAGCAACGATGTCTATCTTGAGGAGATATATAAATTATGGAAAAAATAACATTGAGTGAATTGCTTTGCTTGGAAAAGGAAGATTTAAAAGGTAAATTGATTTGTTTTCCAACAGACACAGTTTATGGAGTGGCAGCAATGGCTAGCGATAAAGAAGCGGTAGAAAAGATTTTTAAAATGAAAAACCGTACTGAAAGAAAGCCACTGGCTTTGTTATGCAGTAATGTAAAACAAATTGAAGAGTATGTTGAAGAAATTGACGAAGCTGTTTTGTTCTTAATGAAGAAGTATTGGCCAGGAGCATTAACCATTATTTTTAATAAAAGAGCAGGTGTTGGTGAGCATTTGGCGAAAGATACAATTGCCTTTAGGATGCCAAACTCTAAACTAGCTTTAGCGATAATTAATCGTTTTTCGATCATGGCAACGACGTCAGTTAACTTAAGTGGTGAAGTAGAGATGAACGACATCGAAGAAATTGCAGAAAAATTTAGTGACTGGATTGACTATCTTGTTACTGATGAAGCGTATTTATCTAATGTACCATCAACTGTCCTTGATGCAACAGGAAAATCGTTAAATATTATTCGTGAAGGAAATATTAAGATATAATTAAAAAACACATCCACGGATGTGTCAGACTGTTGACAAACTCGTCAATGGTCTTTTTTTATATGGTAAACAGACCCCAAAAATGGTATAATATACATAAGAGATAAGAAAATAAAAGAGGTAATGTTATGTATTATGAAAAATCAAAAACTCATATTCATTTTGATAAAAATCAATTAGAATTCGTTAGTTTGGAACAACTTGTTCCTCACGATCACCTGTTACGAAAGATTGAAAACTCAACTGACTTTGATTTTATTCATAAACTTACTAAAGAATACTATTCTAACCTTGGTAGACCGTGTCTAGACACGGTGACCCTTTTTAAGATTGCCTTACTAAACTTTCTTTATGGTAAAAACAGTATTAGGGCTACTTTAGAAGAAGCTAAAGTTAATATGGCTTATCGATGGTTTCTAAATCTATCTCTTTCTGAGGCAGTTCCTAACTATTCAACCTTTACTCAAAATTATATCAGACGATATAAAGATACTGATGTCTTTGAAAAGATATTTACCGTTATCGTGACGCGATTAATAGAACAAAGCTTAGTTGATGCTAGTGTTATTTTTGTTGACGGAACGCATATTAAAGCTAACGCTAACAAACACAAGTCAATTAAAAAAGAAGTTAGAGTTATTGCTGATAAGTATCACAAAGAATTGGAAACAGAAATAAATGAGTTTCGCGAATATAACGGTCGTGATAAATATGATGATCATGATGATGATAACCCTGATAATTATCTTGTTAATGAAGATACCGGCGAATTAGAAAAAAAAGTGGATGGTAAAACTAAAGAAATCACAGTAAGCAAAACCGATAGTGAAGCGGGAATGTTCGTTAAAGGCGAACATGAGCGCTCTTTTGCTTACGTTGACCAGGTTGCTTGTGATAAGCATGGCTGGATTCTCGGCTTTGATGTTAACCCCGCTAATATGCATGATTCTAAAGCTTTCTTACCTTTCTTTGAAGATAAACTATTAAAGTATAACCCTGAGGTTATTTGTGCTGATGCTGGTTATGCTAATGCTTTGCTTGCTAAAAAAGTCCAATATCAGGGGATTAAGTTACTGGTTCCTTACATTCGTCCGAAAGGCCAAGAAACAGCGTTTGGTAAAAAAGTTTTTACTTATCAAATGGAAATAGATGCTTATCTTTGCCCGAACAAAAAAATATTAGAACCTAAAAACATTAGTCGTGATGGCTATATCGAATATACGATAACAAAGAAAGAATGTGGTGACTGCCCATTTAAAACAGCGTGCCAGAAGCAATATGGTAAGAAAACTATCCGTCGCCATCTGTATGAGGACTGTGTGGAACTTGCTAGAGAATATAGATTATCGCC
>DATESD010000074.1:0-2935 GCA_035270985.1 Bacilli bacterium
TCTTAATCTTTTTATTTGTCAGTAATCTCAAGCAAAAGAAAATAGCCGTTAAAACGGCTACTTTTTTGCTTCCCAAAGTGCATTAGCGAAAATCTCACTTAATGTTGGATGGGCATGAATATAATGACATGCTTTTGTAATCGTAATTTGTTCATTCATCAATGGTAGGGCCTCGTGAATTAAGGTGCTAGCATCATAACCGATAATGTGCACGCCGATAATTACATCTTGGTGAGTAATTATTTTGATGAAACCATCGACTTCATTCATCGCCATCGCTTTACCGTTAGCCCGATAAAAAGATTTACTGATCGTAATATCTAAATTCTTTTCTCTTGCTTCGACTTCTGTTAAGCCGAGACTAGCAACTTCGGGAAAAGTGAAGACACAAGAGGGAACATTCGCAAAGTTAATTAAGCTTTCTTCATGTAAGATATGCGCTAAAACATGATGTCCACTATATGTTGCCATATGGGCTAACATCAATTTTCCCGTTACATCACCAATCGCATAGATATTAGCGATATTAGTTTGAAAATTATTATTAACAAGAATACCCTTATTGCTATAATTAATCCCCACAGTATCAAGGCCAAGATCATTAACGTTCGGCTTCCGCCCAACAGCTAATAAAACTTTATCACAAGTTAGGATTATTTCTTTATCTTTTTCCCTAAGTTTTACTTCGAGTTCGGTGTTCTCCCCTATTTCAACAACCTTGCTACGGGTATAGAATTTTAGCCCTTGTTGTTTTAAATAACTCTGTAATCTTTTCGCTATTTCTGCGTCTACTGTCGGCAAGATTTGCTCACACATTTCGATAACCGTAACTTGACAGCCGAAACTATGGAAAATAGCCGCCATTTCCATACCAATTACGCCACCGCCAATTACAACTAATTTTTTCGGTAGCTCTTCAAGTGCTAATAGCGCCCTCGAATCAAGAATATTTTTATTATCAAAGCCCGGCAACTTCAGTTCTACCGAACTAGAGCCGGTCGCAATGACAATGTTCTTCGCTTGATAGATGCTATCTGCAACTTTTACACTATTATTATCGATTAATCGGCCATATCCTTTGACGACGACAACATTAGCTTTAGCTAGCAAAAAATCAATTCCCGCTTTTAAAGTCGCAATTGTTGTTTCTTTCCGGTTATATGCTGCCCTAAAATTAAACTTATATTCCGCGGTTACGCCCAATTGTTCACATTTGGCTAATTCTTGTAAGAACTTAGCATTTTGATAATATGTTTTTGTTGGTATACAGCCATAGTTTAGACAAGTACCACCAATTTCATGAGCTTCAACCAAAATAACATCTAAACCTTTTTTACTAGCCGCTAGGGCCAGTTCATAACCTCCGGGACCTGCTCCTAAGATAATTAGATCATGCATTGGCTACTTCAACAAATCCTTATATTTTAAAATTGGATTTCGCGCTGCTTTAACTTCATCAAGACGGCGAACAAGAGTATTATGCGGAGCATCGTGGAGTAATTCAGGATTAGTTTTGGCTTCTTCGGCGATCTTCTTCATGACAGCAATAAAGTCATCAAGTGTTTCTTTAGATTCGTTTTCTGTTGGCTCAATCATCATTGCTTGATGGAACAACAACGGAAAATAAATTGTTGGGGGATGATACCCATAGTCAAGGAGCCTTTTAGCAACTTCTAAAGTCGTTGCCGCCCCCGAAATCAAGCCATCAAAGACAACTTCGTGTTTACATAAACCAGGGATTGGTAATTTATAATCATCTTTTAACGCTTCTTTAATATAGTTAGCGTTTAATACGGCTAATTTAGAAACATTAGCGACGTTTTCTTGGCCAAGGCTTAAGATATAACAATATGCTCTAACAACGACCAAGAAGTTTCCCCAGAAACCACTAATCGCACCAATCGCCTGATCACTATTTAAAAAGGCAAATTTATTATTAGTTTTTCTAACGCGTGGATTCGGCAGTAAATCAACTAGTTTACTAACAACGCCAACGGGACCACTTCCAGGGCCCCCACCACCATGAGGAGTCGAGAATGTTTTATGCAAATTGATATGCATAATATCAAATCCCATATCCGCTGGCCGCGCCATGCCGAGAATAGCATTTAAATTAGCGCCATCATAATAAACTAAACTGCCATTATCATGCATTAGTTTTGTCATTTCTCTAATTTCATTTTCCCAAATACCGGCTGTATTCGGATTTGTTAGCATAATTCCTGCCACTTCATCAGTAATAACTTTTTTCAATGCCGCTAAATCAACGGTTCCGCGGATTGTTGAAGGAACTTCAATAACGTCAAAACCACAAACACTGCTACTAGCAGGATTTGTTCCATGGGCACTGTCGGGAACAATTACTTTTGTTCGTTTTAAATCCCCCCGATTAAGATGATATTGTTTCATAATCATTAACCCAACTAATTCACCATGAGCTCCAGCAAATGGATTAAAAGTAAATTCCGCCATTCCTGTTAATTCGCCCAATAATCGCGAAGTTTCATAATAAACCTCTAAAGCTCCTTGAACGCTACTTTCCGTTTGGAGCGGATGAATTTTGGTGAAACCCGGGTTACTCGCTAATTCTTCATCAATCTTAGGATTATACTTCATCGTGCACGATCCCAGCGGATAAAACCCTTGATCAACACCATAGTTCTTTTGCGATAATTTTGTATAATGTCTGACGACATCTAGTTCTGTAACTTCCGGCATATCAAGAGGTGTTTGTCTTTTAAAGGCCGCATCGAGGGTAAAATCACCAATATTATTATTTGGAAGACTATAGCCGATACGATCAACTTTAGATAACTCATAAATTATTTTATCGTACATTATAAGCCCTCCACTAAACTAATTAGTTTATCGATTTCTTCCTTCGTCCTTACTTCTGTTGCACACAATAAATAGATATTATCTCCTAGATTAAGTC
>DATESD010000075.1:0-3351 GCA_035270985.1 Bacilli bacterium
CATTCAGCAATTGTCCATTCTAAAGGGTCCCAACCTGGATCAACACCATAAGTGGTGAACCAATCACTCCACGGATTCATCGTTGACGGGTAGATGGCATCATTATCAATTCTAATATGAAAAATCAGCGCATTCAAATTATAGTAATCCATGACATCAAATATTTGAATTACTTCATCCTTATATCCATTAATCATCTCTTCTTTTGTTTTATTGTTTTTTATTTTAATATTGCCAAGGCTTGAACTATCTTTAGGAGTTACCCAAATTCCCCGGAAATAAGTTTCTTGTTGCTCATAAGCATCAGGCATCTCTACATTTGTAAATGTATTCGTATAAGTCAAATATTGGCCATCTGTATCGATATATGGCACAAGATCATACGCTTTAACAAGTGTTGTGATACCTAACATTAATCCGAGAAATAAACTTACAACTAATATTTTTTTAATTATTTTCATGAATAGCTCCCTCTTTCTGTTTAAACATAGCGTTTCTTGCGTAAAACTATCGCAATCATCAACAATCCACTAATGTAAGACAAGTTGGTTTGTTGACATCCTTTTACTACTTCTTGTGCGGCATATAAAGCGGTAATATCTAAATTGATTAGCGCCACCATTGTTTTATCTTCAACAATTTTTCCGTTAATCCTCCAACCACTAAAAGTGTAACCTTCTCTTGTTGGTGGATTAATAAGCCTAAATTCTTCCCCATGACCGATTTCTAAACTGTCAATTAGCTTTTGATCTTCATCAACAAATCTGATGGTATATTTTATACTTGTAAAAACAGCCACAAAATCTGTATCCGAAAAAATCGGTGATAGCACTTGATTCCAACCCATAAAAATATGGCCTTCTTTTATTAATGTTTCATCATATTCGGGGGTTTCACCATAATTAACATCGATTTCTTTTAATAGTATTTCACCATCAAAAAATTGCACTCGATAACTATTTATCCTATATAATGCTGTAATAACTTCGTCTTGCGTAACACTAGTTATATTTTTATCCCAACCACTGAAAGTGTAGCCCGTAACTATTGGAGCCTGAGGATAAACAATCTCACTTCCTGCCGCTACCTCTTTAACCTCTAACAGCTCGCTGTTGATATCTAAAAAAGTAATTGTATAATATTTTATCACCTTGGTAATAATCGCTTGGATTACCATATCGCTAATCACATTCGTAAACGGCAACGACCACCCACTAAAATTATACCCTTTGGGAATAAAATCAATTTCCGGAGCTAAGGCTGCTTCCCCATGTCTAACAAATCTTATGGCTAGCACCTCACCATTATAATCTTTAAATGTTACTTTGTAATCCGGATCAATTGAGTTTATTGAATTAGGTTCTCCTAAAGTATTGTTCTTTGATATTGGACAAATTCCGTATAAATACTCACCCTCATCAACACTATCTTGATAATGCATATAACCATTACTGCTAGCCCCACCAATAGTTGCAATCAATTCATCATTTGTATAAGCTAACTCACTAGCGCTAGTTCGGTAAATCGCATAAAATTTTGCTTCATTTTGCTTGGCAAAATTTAAAGTATACCCATCTCCATTTTTAACAATATTTAAATCATCAACTTTGTTTAAAACAACACTCTCATATTTTCGTAGAGTTGGTAAAATAGTTTTGTTGTTCCAGCAATTATTCATAATCGGCTCTACTTGAACTCCTTTAGGAGATAAACTATCTACGTAGGCCGCTTTCAAATGTTTATAACTAAAAATGGCAATCCCCTTAACATTTTTTTGCGTATTTATAAAGAGCATCTGATGATAGAATTCCTCGGGACCTGGCCAATATTTATCGCCCGTCATATAGAGGCCGATACCAATATATAAATTAACTTTTTTATTCGCAACAACTTTATTCCACCAAGCGACTTTTCCATGAAAAGATGAGTTTGTGGTTTCAAAGCCATGATAAGACTGGGGACAAATATAATCAATCCATTCCTCATTTACCCACCGCAAACTATCGCTATAAAGGGAGTCCCCATAGTGGCCTCCTTGCCTTGTTAGTGAGCCCGTAGAAATAGCATCGCCATTATCATTATAAGTAACTACACCATTACCATCGCGGTATACACCCGATGGACTAATGCCGAACTGAACAATCTTATTATTTTGGCGATTATACGCTCGCATCTGCATACTTAAACTCTGGATAAAACTACTAACATTATCGCGACGCCAATCAGCAAGGGACATTCCCTTACTAGTAGCGGCGTAATCAGCGCTATCTTGGCTACCGATTCCCGAAGTATAAAAATAATCATCGAAGTGAATGGCATCAATATCATAATTCCGCACAACTTCCATACAAGTATTAACCAAAAAATTTTGGACAACTTGTTTAGCGGGATTAAGAATCACCACACTAGAACCTCTTAATAAATTAGCGACATCCGAAGCGGGATTGGCCGCTGGGAATTTTTTGGCTAGGGCATTCATATCAATCGTTGCCGCCCCAGTTGAAACACGATAAGGATTCATCCATGCATGGAATTCAATTCCTCGGTTATGGCATTCTTCGATTACCCAAGCTAAGGCATCCCAATTTTGATCTACTTTCCAATATTTTGAAATTGGACTCAAAGCCGTAGTATACAAAGCATCGTTTAAAATCCGCACATGAAAAATCATAACATTAAGATTGTAGTAACTCATTACATCCAAAACGGAAGTTATTTCTGTTTGGTATTGTTCTTTATTTTTATAGCTAGCAACATCAGCAACATAGGCACTAACCCACACTGCGCGAAAATCAGTATTTTGAGCGACATATTCAGTAGCTATTTTTACTGTTTCGTCTGTTCCTAAATAAGTTATTGGTTTATCCGAGGCAGTTTCAGTTAATACTTTTTCACCAGCATTTACACTGCTTTTCACGCTCCCCGCAAAGAGCAATAAAAGAAGGGCCATAAATATTCTTTTCAGTTTCATAGTTCTTCTCCTATCGAGCACAATCTTAAATATTATAACATTTCCCCCCCTAAAAGTAAATTATTTTTTCTTGAGCTAGATTATTTACTCCATAAGAAAAAGATGCCGCAGCATCTTTTACAATTTATCTTTTATTTTGTTGGTTCATTATTCGTTTCAATAATTCCATAATCGTGGTCTTCGCGCAAATATACAACTGCGACTTTATTTGTTTCAACATTCAAGAAGACAAAGAAACTATGACCTAACATTTCCATTTGTGTAATCGCATCTTCGAATGTCATTGGTGTTAATTCTACTGATTTTGACTTTACCAAATTGGTAATCATTACTTCCGTTTTCATTTTTTCTAAATCAAAATCACTTGTTGTTTGATAGTA
>DATESD010000076.1:0-5984 GCA_035270985.1 Bacilli bacterium
GGCTTTTACTGACAACAATTTTTCAAAGTCTTCGCTTTTTGTTTTAAAATAATAAGGAGTCATTTTAAACAGGTTAATTAAATTGTTTTGCGAGAGCATTATTTTATATTCTAAGACTTGCTCTTCGAGAAGTTCAAAAGAAGGCAAGGCATAAACTTTACCGATGTTTATGTGGGGCGTATTATAGATTAGTTTTTTTATTTCTTGCAAGTGATTAATATTAGCACTAACGGTTATTAGTTTTCCATTAGGCTTAAGTAGACGGTTAAACTCACTATCACAATATGGTGCAAAGATGTTTAATAAAATATCTGCACATTCATTCATAAAAGGAACGTTATAATTAGAGGCGACAACGTAAAAAATATCCTTGTTTTTTTTGGTGGCCTTTTCAATTGCAATTTTAGATATATCAACACCTAAAAAAACACCAGGAATTTTCTTCGAAATGCAATTTAAATAATAACCGGTTCCACATCCACAATCAATAACGACAGGATGAGGTTGCGATATTTTTTCAACTATTAATTCAGCAATAGGCAGATAAAAATCTTGCCCTAAAAAGTTATCGCGGGAAATCAACATTTCTTTGCTATCACCGGTATTAACTCGTGAAAGCAGTAAATTAAGGTAGCCGCTTTTGGCAATATCGTAGCTATGGCTATTTATGCACTTGTAAGTATTGTCAATTTTAAGTAGTTCATTTTTGCATTTAGGACATATTATCATAGTTATTACCTTCTCATAATTATAACATAAATAAAGTTTAAAAAAAAGGCCCAAAAGGCCTTTTTAATATGTCATGAATATCGGAATAATCATTGGTTTACGTTCCGTTTTTTCATAGATAAAAGTGCTTAATTCATTGCTTATCTGATTCTTTAGAAAATTTTGATTAAAGTTTTTTGCTGTAGATAAATAGTCATTATAAAGATTACTAGCTTTGTTTTTAATATCATTGATTAATTCTTCGGAGCTCTTCATATAAATGAAACCCCGCGAAACAACACTAAGGCTATTTCTTTGTTTGTTTTTCTCATCAGTTGTGAAAATAACAGCTAGCATTCCATCATCAGACAATACTCTACGTTCTCTAATAATGTTGTTATCAACATTATAATTGTTAGAATCGATATAAATATTTCCCGATTGAACGGCATAATGAGAAAACACTTTTGTAGCAGAGAAAGTTAAGACTTGGCCGTTAGCTAGTAAAAAACATTTTTCTGGTGCGACTCCGGTATCAATAGCAAGTTCAATATGACGTTTTTGCATTGTGTATTCGCCATGTATTGGCATAAAATAGGTAGGTTTTAACAAGGCCAGCATAATTTTTAATTCAGTTTCGCTAGCATGCCCGGAAGTGTGAGTATCACTTAAAGGACTATTTACAATAACGTTAGCACCCGCACGATAAAGTTTATTGATATTGCGGTTGATACTTTCTTGGTTTCCGGGAATTGCCGAAGAAGAAAAAATAATAGTGTCTCCGGGAATTATTTTAATATGTTTATGGGAACCATCAGCGATTCTTGATAAGGCCGCTAGAGGCTCGCCTTGACTTCCGGTACTTAAAATAGTTATTTTTTCTGGAAGCACAGAGGGGAAATCCCGAGCACTAATAAAAGTCCCGGCAGGAGCTTTTATATAGTTCATTTTTTGGGCCACATTTACTGTTTTTTCCATGCTACGCCCAAAGACAATAACTTTACGGTTATTCTCAACGCTAGCTTCGACTATTTGTTGCACGCGATGAACATTTGAGGCGAAAGTAGAAATTAAAATCCGACCTTTAATATTGGCGAAAATAGTTTTTATCGAGTCACCAATTTTTCGTTCTGAGATAGAAAATTTTGTTACATTAGCATTAGTACTATCAGACAATAGGCAAAGAACTCCCTGTTCTGAAAAATTTGTTAGTTTGTTATAGTCTGTATGTCCATACATCGGTGACAAGTCAATCTTAAAATCACCCGTATGGATAATATATCCGAGACTTGTTTTAATAGCAATTCCTGATGAGTCTGGAATGCTGTGGTTAGTTTTGAAAAAAGACACTTCAAAATTTTTAAATTTATAGATGGATTCATTCGTGTATTCAACTAAATTGATAGCAATATTATTATGCTCTGACATTTTATTTTTAATGAGTACGACAGCTAATCCACTAGCATACACTTTAGGGATTTTAACATTCCTTAATA
Organism: Bacilli bacterium; assembly: GCA_035270985.1. Classification (GTDB taxonomy): domain Bacteria; phylum Bacillota_I; class Bacilli_A; order ML615J-28; family CAG-698; genus JAAYBG01. The sequence goes on from DATESD010000076.1 coordinate 2,205, forward strand.
AATAAGGAATCCCTCCAATATGATCTTCGTGTCCATGGGTAATGAAAAGCCCGATAATTTTCTTTTCGTTGGCTTTTAGGTAGGAGTAGTCGGGGATGATATAATCAACTCCGTAAGAATTATCAGGGAAAAGTATTCCTGAATCGATGATGATTATTTCATCGCCTCGTTCAACAACATACATATTTTTCCCAACTTCGCCTAGACCTCCGAGAGCGAATATTTTAATGTTATCATCGTTAAAGCCGTCGATGATCGGCAATTGTGGTATTTTTAAATTTCTCACAAAAATCCTCCTTTCGTATGAAATTATTTTATTCACTGTATAGTTATTATACACAATTTGAGTCAAAAAAGAAAGAATAAACATTTTTAATTGTTATAGGGCTGGGGGCATGTTACAATGAAACTATAATTTTCTTATGTCACGGAAAGCGAGAGTAAAAAAATGGCCTATTTGTTTGTTATTATTGGCATAATGATGGTGTCAATGATTGTTTATATGTACTATTATTTTAAGGTAACAAAAGAAATAAGGTTAGCGTTAAAACTAGCAACGAGTTTATGGTTTGTCTTATTAGGGATTGCGGCAATTTTTATTCAAACCGATAAAAATATAAAATTCAGTATCATCATGTTACTAGGGTTAATTTTTGGTTTTTTAGGCGATGCTGTTTTAGGATTAAGAAGAACAAACTCAGAGAGCAACAAAGCTTTCTTTTGCGTGGGGCTTTTAGCATTTATGCTTGGGCATATTTTATATTCATTAGCCTATTTTTCTTTTAGTAGTTATCCGCAATATATCTATTTTCTTGTTGCTCTAGCGGTAACTGTGGTTCTAATAGTTGTCGTTGAACTAACAAAGGTTAAGTTGGGATATTTAAGAGCGCCTAATTATCTTTATACATATATATCATCTTTTTTACTAACAACGATAGTCTTGGCAGTTATTGATGGATTCACTTTAGGAAAGACATTAGCTTTGTTAGGAATTGTTAGTTTCATTTCTTCCGATGTAATTTTGAATTACTTGTATTTTAAGGAACTTAGCCCGGCAAAGTTTAAAATTTATAAATATATTAATATTGTAACTTATTATGTTGGGCAAATGTTAATTGCCTTAAGTATATATTTTTTAATGTAAAAAAAACTCCTAAAGTAATTATAACACATACCTAATGGTCTTATATATATGTGTATACTTTAAGAGGTTCTATTCATTTATGAGGTTTTTGTTGTTTCTTCCCCTTCCACCGCTAGTTTAAAATCAACAGGCTGCGAATTTCCTGGGACAAAGAAAGGATTCTCTTTGTTTATGTGATCATAAAAAAGTTTTCCTTTTAAGTGGTCATATTCGTGTTGAAAAACAATCGCAAGATAACCTTCTAATTTTAAGATGGTAGGAACTAATTCTTGGTTTTCAAAATCATACAAAGAAACAGAAGCCTTGATTTTTTTTGGCCGGTGAATAAGCCCTTTAAAATCTTTTTCAACAGATAAACAACCTTCTCCTGATTCTAAAAAAGTTAGCTGTTCCGAATGAGAAATTATTTTAGGGTTAACAACACAATAATTGTGAAGTTCCCCTTCTTCATCATAGGCTAAGATACAAAACATTTGTTTTAAAACATCGATTTGGGGAGCGGCAAGGCCGACGCCGGGACGGATTTTATATTTTTCAACAAAGTCCTCATTATAACCATTCCATAAGTAGTCATTCATTAAGGCCAAGATCTTTACGTCTTCATCGGCCATAGGTAAATTAACTAGAAGAGATTTTCTTCTCAAGTCGGGATTGCCATCTTTAATTATGTCTGGATATAGGAGCATTTCTTTTGATATCAGATTATTCATATATATTACCTCTTTTTTTATTATAACATATTAAAGAAAAAAATCAATGAGAACACTTTATATAAAAGCTTTAATTTGCTTGGAAATATAGGCAAAAAATGATAAAATAATTTTACGGTGGTGACTATGGAAAAAGATTACGAAATTGATTTTGATATGTTTGAAACAATTGAGATTGTGAAGATTATTGATTTTTTCGTTTTGATTGAGCAATCATACAAGAAAAAGCTAAGCAAGCAAACGATGATTGACAGTTATCGGGAATACAGACAAATCCTTAATAATAAAGCACTAGAAAAAAAATATGATAAAATGTTGTATGACAAAGCAAAGATATCAATTTATCAAACAATGAAAAAATATTTAGATAGGGCGTAGCCTTGTGAGATTAGATAAGTATGTAGCTTTAGTTTTGAATCTAACAAGAAGCGAAGCTCGCCAGTTGATTAAAGATGGAGAGATTAAGGTAGAATTAAAAAGCGATGCTTGCAAGGATAACACGGTCGACGAAATAAAAGATATTGTCTATTATAAAGGTCGCAAATTAGAGTATTTAAAAAATGTTTATATAATGCTTAATAAGCCTCAGGGATATTTATCAGCAACTTTTGATAAGAAAGAACGAACTGTCCTAGATTTAGTTAAGGAATATCAAAAGTATGATTTAGCGATGGTTGGCAGACTAGATAAAGATACTGAAGGTTTATTTTTGCTTACTAGTGATGGATCTTTAGCTCATAAACTAACTTCGCCGCATAAAGATATTTTTAAAAAGTATTATGTTGTAGTAGATGGTGAGTGGTGCCAAGAAGATGTTGGTGCCTTTACTAATGGACTAGAGATAACCGATGGCAATAAAAAAACTTTTCTAACAAAGCCAGCGAGTCTTGAAATAATTGGGGGAAATAAAGCTTACATTTCGATAAGCGAAGGGAAGTTCCACCAAATTAAAAAAATGTGCTTAAAGGTTGGCAAGGAAGTTACTTATTTGCAGCGAGTTGCGATTGGCAAATTAGATTTAGATAAAAATCTCCCGGTTGGAAAGTACCGATTGCTAACCGATGAGGAAATTGAAAGTTTAAAAGAAAACGAATAAACCTCTTCCCGTAAGGAAAGAGGTTTTTATTTAAAATCCCATTCGACAAGCAAAAGGGAAAATCATTAAGATAGAAGTTAAAAAGATAGATAAGATAAAGCCTTGAAACAGCATTCTTGCGTTACGAGGATTTTCCTTGCTCCAAATAACTCCTAAAATTATTCCAACAAAAGGCAAGAAAATCCCAAGCAAAAGCCAAACTATTGATCCATCATCTTTTATATTAGACGTTGTTGAGGTGTTTTTGTTAGATTCCTCGGCGTTTTCTAATGTTCCAAGAAAATTGCTTTTTTTGGAGGGAGAATCTTGGTTGACTTTCCCACAACTACAACAAACAACAAAACCTTCTTCCATTTCTGACCCACAATGTGTACAATGTTTTTTCATATTAATCACCTATGCTTTATTATACTACAATTAAGAAAAAACGCCAAAAAAATATGATTTGTTGGCTTTGGTGTGTTATAATAAAAGTATAAAGCAAGAGGAGGAAAAGGTATGATTACTATTGCTATTTTAGGACTGGGATCAAGAGGTTTCACTTATGCCAACGCTATTAGCGAAATCAATGAAGTAAAGGTTACGCATATTTGTGAGGTAAACCCTATCAAAAAAGAGCCGGTTAAGGCAATGTTTGGAATCAAGGAAGAAAATTATTTTTTATCAGATGATGATTTTTTTTCTAAAGGGAAATTAGCCGATATTTTAATTGTTTCAACAATGGATCAATCGCATTATAAACATGTTATGAAAGCTTTAGATGTAGGTTATGATATTTTGCTGGAAAAGCCGATCGCCGTAACAGAAGAAGAGTGTCATAAAATCGCAGA
>DATESD010000077.1:0-2426 GCA_035270985.1 Bacilli bacterium
TGGTGGAGCCCTCCTTGAAATGATTGAAGGCAAAGTATTACCAGGTGTTAAAGCAATCAGAGGATACTAATAAAATACTATTTAGAGTATCAATAAAATATGATAAGGCTGTCTCATGAAAATTGGGGCAGCTTTTTTTGTGTGACGTGAAATGTGTTGTTTTATTTTATAGCGTAATTTGTTCCTGCACCGATACCGTATTTATGAATTAAATTTTTCTGAACGAAATCTACTAAAATTCGTTTTACCGTCGGTACCGGAATATTTAAACGTTGAACTATTTCACTTCTTTTGCATCCTGGATTATTTTCAATAAATATCAATACAGAATTTTCACGTGGCGACAGAGCTGATTTCAAACCTTGTTTGTCTAATTTCTCAAGCAATTGCTGTTGGATATTCAACAAAGCATTGAAAAAGAAACTTATCCATTCCGTAACATTCTCGTTCGGACGTTGGGATTGGCAACTTCTCAAAACATTATAATATTCTGTTTTCCTGTTCTCTATCTCGTGTTCAAGACTAACGTATTGTATCCATTTGTAACCGTTTTTAAGTAATAAAAGCGTTGAAATAAGCCGGCTCAGCCGTCCATTGCCGTCTTGAAACGGATGTATACTTAGAAACTCGTAAGCAAACAAGGCACTTTTTACCAAAGGGTGAGTTTCGTTATCAGTATTATACCAATCGACTAAGCTCCGCATAGCTTCCTGTGTCGGAAAACCTTCGGGAGTAGTTTGGAAAATCAATTTTCTTGTTCCATCGGGCAGTCTTGCTTCAACTGCGTTACTGAATTGTTTATAATTGCCTTTGTGCCATGCATCTTTTTCGCTCTGCTTCATCAGCAGATTATGAAGGTTTTTCAGCTCATTTTCAGTTATTTCAATATCCAGATGTACTTCAGATATTAAATCCATTACGTTAAAATATCCGACAACTTCCTGTGAATCCCTGTCTTCAAGTTTAGTAATGTTTATATTTTCTAATAAAACTTCTACTTCTTTGTCTGAAAGTTTAGCTCCTTCTATACGGGTAGAAGCCCCGACACTACGCACGGTAGCAATGGATTTAAGTTGTTTCAGACTTTGCCCTTCACGCTTCTCAATGTTTGTCCATTGAGCATCAAAGCGGTCAATTTGGCTTATCCAGCTGATTAACTGCCAATTGATTTCAATAAACAATGAATGTACTTTAGTTTTCATTTTACAAAGATAAAACAAATAATCATAAAAATGAGCCAAAATGAGCCAGTAATGTCCGATAATGAGCCAACAACTGGTGGGCTATCATTTACTATTACCTTGCTCTTACATCCCTCGTATAAACTCCCTTTACATACGAGCAAAATAATGACGAGGTGATTATAAGTACATTCTAATAAAATGCACATATATTATGCTAGTCTATACAAAACCATACCTTTTCCTACCAAAACACACCAAATCGTACCAAACTGAACCAAACCATACATTATCGCGACAAACCATACATTACGGCGCCAAAACCATACCAAATGACGAAAAATCAACCGTATTTTTATTCTCCCATATTAAACATAGACCTTTGGGCACTTGAATATATTAACATTAAAATAAAAATTATGGCACGTTTAAAAAATGGAATTAATGGAGACTTCACCGGGAAGGTGGGCAATGTTGTAGGTGCGAATTGGAGAGACATTTATTACATAAGGAGTTTGCCAAAAAAATCAAATAATCCTAGAACAAAAGGTCAGGTAAGGCAGCGAAGTAAATTCTCGGTGACAATGGAGTTTTTAAAAACTATAACTCCGTACATAAGAATTGGTTATAAAGAATATTCAACGGGTAGGCTAACGGCATTTAATGCAGCGACTTCATACAATATAAAAAATGCAACCACAGAAAACAACGATAATATCGAATTCGATTTTTCGAAAGTACTGGTTACTCGAGGCTCATTAATCTCTGCTCCCGATATTAAATCTGAAATAGTTAATGGGCAATTACATTTTAGCTGGGATGCAGCTTTAAAAGAAAATGCACGCTCAAACGATTTGGTGATGTTGCTTGCATACAACCCAACAAAGAAAGAAGCTATTTACAATATTTGTGTGGCACAAAGGTCTCATTCTATAGCAAAAATGCAGTTGCCATCTGATTGGAATGGAGATAAGATTCATACATATATATCATTTAGGTCTGCCGATGGTGAATTGGTATCGGATAGTACTACGATATCTCATCATTTTTTTGTAATTTTGAAAACTTTTAAAAAGTTTGATTTTAAGGACTAACTCAGATATTAAATGAATATTTCGTACAATTGGCTCAAAGAGTATCTTCAATTTGATTTAACGCCAAAAGAGACAGCTAACGTATTAACTCATATTGGGCTTGAAGCAGAAAGCATAGAAGAGGTGCAAACCGTAAAGGGTGGTATGGAGG
>DATESD010000078.1:0-2080 GCA_035270985.1 Bacilli bacterium
TACTATCAAACAACAAGTGATTTTGATTTAGAAAAAATGAAAACGGAAGTAATGATTACCAATTTGGTAAAGTCAAAATCAGTAGAATTAACACCAATGACATTCGAAGATGCGATTACACAAATGGAAATGTTAGGTCATTGTTTCTTTGTCTTCTTGAATGTTGAAACAAATAAAGTCGCAGTTGTATATTTGCGCGAAGATCACGACTATGGAATTATTGAAACTAATAACGAGCCAACAAAATAAAAGATAAATTGTAAAAGATGCTGCGGCATCTTTTTTTTATGGAGTAAATAATGTAGCCCCAAGAAAAACGTAGCCCCAAGAAAAAATAATTTACTTTTAGGGGGGGAAATGTTATAATACTTAAGATTATGCTCGATAGGAGAAGAACTATGAAACTGAAAAGAATATTTATGACCCTTCTTTTATTGCTCTTTGCGTGGAGCGTGAAAAGCAGCGTAAATGCTGGTGAAAAAGTATTAACTGAAACTACCTCGGATAAACCAATAACTTATTTAGGAACAGATGAAACAGTAAAAATAGCTACCGAATATGTCGCCCAAAATACTGATTTTCGTGCAGTGTGGGTTAGCGCCTATGTTGCTGATGTTGCTAGTTATAAAAATAAGGAACAATACCAAACAGAAATAACTTCCGTTCTGGATGTAATGAGTTACTACAATCTTAATGTTATGATTTTTCATGTGCGGATTTTAAACGATGCTTTGTATACCACGGCTTTAAGTCCGATATCAAAGTATTGGAAAGTTGATCAAAATTGGGACGCCTTAGCGTGGGTAATCGAAGAATGCCATAGGCGAGGAATTGAATTTCATGCATGGATGAATCCTTATCGTGTTTCAACTGGGGCGGCAACGATTGATATGAATGCCCTAGCCAAGAAATTCCCAGCGGCCAATCCCGCTTCGGATGTTGCTAATTTATTAAGAGGTTCTAGTGTGGTTATTCTTAATCCCGCTAAACAAGTTGTCCAAAACTTTTTGGTCAATACTTGTATGGAAGTTGTGCGGAATTATGATGTTGATGCTATTCACTTCGATGATTATTTTTATACTTCGGGAATCGGTAACCAAGATAGCACTGATTACGCCGCTACTAGTAAGGGAATGTCCCTTGCCGATTGGCGTCGGGAAAATGTTAGTAGTTTTATTCAGAGCTTGAGTACGCAGATGCGGGCTTATAACCGTCAAAACAATAAAATTGTTCAGTTCGGCATTAGTCCATCGGGTGTATACCGCGATGGTAATGGTGTAGTTACTTATAATGACAATGGCGATGCTATTTCTACGGGCTCACTAACAAGGCAAGGTGGCCACTATGGAGACTCCCTTTATAGCGATAGTTTGCGGTGGGTAAATGAGGAATGGATTGATTATATTTGTCCCCAGTCTTATCATGGCTTTGAAACCACAAACTCATCTTTCCATGGAAAAGTCGCTTGGTGGAATAAAGTTGTTGCGAATAAAAAAGTTAATTTATATATTGGTATCGGCCTCTATATGACGGGCGATAAATATTGGCCTGGCCCCGAGGAATTCTATCATCAGATGCTCTTTATAAATACGCAAAAGAATGTTAAGGGGATTGCCATTTTTAGTTATAAACATTTGAAAGCGGCCTACGTAGAGAGTTTATCTCCTAAAGGAGTTCAAGTAGAGCCGATTATGAATAATTGCTGGAACAACAAAACTATTTTACCAACGTTACGAAAATATGAGAGTGTTGTTTTAAACAAAGTTGATGATTTAAATATTGTTAAAAATGAAGATGGGTATACTTTAAATTTTGCCGAGCAAAACGAAGCGAAATTTTATGCGATTTACCGAACTAGCGCTAGTGAATTAGCTTATACTAATGACGAATTGATTGCAACTATTGGTGGGGCTAGCAGTAGTGGTTATATGCATTATCAAGATAGTGTTGATGAGGGCGAATATTTATATGGAATTCGTCCAATATCAAAGAACAATACTTTAGGAGAACCTAATTCAATAAACTCGATTGATCCGGATTACAAAGTGACCTTTAGAGACCATAATGGTGAGGTGCTAGC
>DATESD010000079.1:0-2634 GCA_035270985.1 Bacilli bacterium
AAAGCGGCAAAACTGCTCCTTGATAAAGAATATATTTTCTCAGCAATGGGTCTACTTAGTCTACATGAACCATTAGCTGCTTTAAAAATAATGAAAAAGTACATTGTCAGTATCTAGATGGAGACCATAAAAAAATGGAACTAAAAAATAAGAAATTAAGCGAAGCAGAGTTTTTCACAATCAGAAAAGAAGTTTTAGCCTCATGGCCAACCGGCTCATCAAAATTACTTGATTTAGCTGGTGCTATTGAACGGATGAAAAAACTTCCTGATAGTAAAAACTTTGCTATCAAAATGGCTAGCGCCGCAAAACAAGAAAAAACAATGATTCAGCCGCGGGCTGGAGTTGCTATTTTAGAAGAACATATAAAGTTATTGCAGTACTTGGAAGAAGCAGGGGCGGATTTTTTGCCCTCAACAATTGATTCTTATACAAGGCAGAATCGTTATGTGGAAGCTGAGCGCGGAATTGATGAAAGTAAAATAATGGGACGGAGCATGTTAAATGGTTTTCCGGCCGTTAATTATGGTGTTGAATTGTGTCGTCAGGTTTTAGACGCTGTTAATATGCCGCTGCAGGCCCGTCACGGAACGCCTGACTCTCGGTTATTAGCGGAAATAATTCATGCTGCGGGTTGGACTTCAAATGAAGGTGGAGGAATATCATATAATGTTCCTTACGCAAAAAATGTTTCGATTGAAGATTCAATTAAGTATTGGCAATATTGCGATCGCTTAGTCGGGTATTATGAGGAACATGGTGTTCATATTAACCGGGAACCTTTTGGCCCGTTAACAGGAACTTTAGTACCACCGTCAATTTCTAACACAGTTGGGATTATCGAAGCTTTACTAGCTGCTGAGCAAGGAGTTAAAAATATTACCGTTGGCTATGGCCAAGGTGGTAATTTCAACCAAGATATTGCCGCAATTCGTTCTTTAAAAGATCAAACAGAAGATTATTTGCATAAATATGGTTATCATGACGTTATTGTTACAACTGTCTTTCACCAATGGATGGGAGGTTTCCCCGCCGATGAAGCGGAAGCAACAGCCCTAATTTCTCTCGCGTCAACAGTCGCAGCTTTAGGTAAAGCAACGAAAATGATTACTAAAACACCTTATGAGTCAGTCGGTATTCCCACTAAAGAAGCTAATGCAATTGGGATAAAAGCTTCGAAGTTTGTAGTTAATTTATTTAAGGATCAAAAATATCATTCTAGTCGGCAATATTTAGAAGAGTATCGCCAAATCAGGAAAGAAGTGGATTCTCTATTAGACCATGTCTTTTACTTAGGTGATGGTGACTTAGCAGTTGGAACTGTGGAAGCTTTTAAACAGGGAATTATTGATATTCCTTTTGCTCCGAGCAAATTTAATGCTGGGAAAATGCTTCCAGCCCGGGACAACTTAGGTTGCCTTCGGGTTCTAGAGTTTGGTAATTTAGGTTTTAGTGAAGAGATAAAAGAATTTCATCGTCGCAAAATTTCTGAAAGAGCTGCCTATGAAGGGCGAAAAGTATCTTTCCAAATGACTATCGATGATGTTTGTGCAGTTAGCGCCGGAGAGTTAATCGGCAAACATGTTAAAGTTAAAAAAACTAAAGAGAAGAAGGTAAATTAGAATGAAGATTAAAGATGTTATATTATCAAAGTCATATACAGGATTTTATTTTGATGATCAAAAAGCAATTAAAAGTGGGGCAAAACTTGATGGTATTAATTATATCGGCGTTCCCCAAACCCCAGGATTTACGAGCATTCGTCAACCAGGCGAAGCGATTTCTCTACAATTGGTTTTAGAAGATGGTAGCATCGCTGTTGGCGATTGTGCCGCTGTTCAGTATAGTGGAGCTGCAGGCCGCGATCCTTTGTTTCTAACAGAAGAGTTTATCCCTTTTATTGAGAAAAATATAAAGCCATTATTAATCGGCGAAGATGTCAGTAAATTTAAAGATTTAGCGATAAAATATGATCATTTGCTAATCAATGGAGTCCGCCTTCATACTGCGATTCGTTACGGCGTAACGCAAGCATTATTACACGCGACAGCTATTACTAATAAATTAACGATGGCGGAAGTAATTCGTAAAGAATATCATATCCCCGGAAAAGAATATAAACCAGTTGCTGTTTTCACCCAATCTGGTGATGATCGCTATAACAATGCTGATAAGATGATAATTAAACAAGCCGATGTCCTACCTCATGCTTTGATTAATCATGTTGAAACAAAACTAGGTCATAATGGCGAATTATTATTAGAATATGTTAAGTGGTTACGGAACCGAACCTTAAAATTACGTAAAGATGAAAGCTACCATCCTGTTTTCCACATTGATACTTATGGTACTGTTGGGATAGCGTTTAATAATGATGTTGCGAAGATGGTTGATTATTTTGCCGTCTTAGCGGAAGCAGCACTACCTTTCCATTTACGAATTGAAGGACCAGTCGATGCTGGTAATCGGGAAGATACAATGATTGCTCTGCGTGATATTTGTGCTTTACTAGAAGAAAAGAAAATTGATGTTGAAATAGTTGCTGATGAATGGTGTAACACTTTAGCTGACGTAATATACTTTGCTGATAATAAAGCGGGACATATGTTACAAGTTAAGACTCCGGATTTAGGC
>DATESD010000080.1:0-2394 GCA_035270985.1 Bacilli bacterium
CAACATTCGTTTTAGTTCTAACAAAAGTGTTAATTATTTTTGCTTCGATATCGTTAGTCGTTTCTTCGATTATGATAGCAGTTATTACTTATATTTCTGTAATAGAAAGAACTAAAGAAATCGGTATCCTGCGCAGCATTGGGGCCAGAAGAAAAGATATTTCGCGGGTTTTTAATGCGGAGACAGCGATTATTGGTTTTATTGCCGGAATCTTAGGGATTGTTGGCGTGTATTTATTGCAAAATCCCATCGATAATTTAGTGAAAAAAATAATCACCCAAAACACAAGTCTAACAACAGGCTTAACAACTTTTGATATTGTCCAAACAAAACCAGAATATTTAGTTTTATTGTTAGTTGGAAGTATTGTTCTGACAATAATTGCGGGAATGATACCAGCGATTATTGCTGCTTATAAGTCGCCAGTTGATGCCTTAAGGAATGAATAAGGCTTTAGATTTTGTAATTAATGGTTTATAAAATTATAAAAGCCCAATTATGGGCTTTTTTTATTAGCGAGAATATTAATGGTGAAGAAGTGATTATTCACTAAGAGAAGAAACTATAAAGATAAACGAAAGTGTTTACCGATTAAATCATTTGCATATATTATAAAAAAGTGATAAAATAATACATTAATAGAGGTTGTTATGAAAAGACTAGATTATCTAATTATTGTTTTGGTTATGATCTTATCGATATCATTTTATGCTATCTATTTTGCTAATAAGACTAAAGGTAACGATTTAGATGTTGAGATATTATATCAAAACGAAGTTATTTATAAAACTAAATTAGTTAAAAACACAAATATCACCGTTGAAATTATTGGCGAAAACAATGTTGTAACGGTGGTTGTAGATAACAAAAGCACGAGTTTTAATTATACGTTTAAAGAAGATTTTTATAATACAGTAACGATTATAGACGATGAAATTAAAATGGTTGCTGCTAGCTGCAAGAATCACGATTGTCTACGGATGCGAATTAATAAGATGTTACGGACGCCAATTGTTTGTACAAACGGTGTAATTATTAAACTAGTTACTAGTGAAATAGAAATTATATCTTAGGAGCAAGATATGAAAATAATAGAAATAAAAAATTTACATTTTCAATATACAAAAAAAGATATCGCTATCAAGGATGTTTCCTTATCGATAGAAAAGGGCGAATTTGTTTGTATCTTGGGGCACAACGGGAGCGGTAAATCAACCTTAGCCAAACTCATCGTCGGTTTGTTAACGGCTAACAGTGGCGAAATCTATGTCAATGGAATCTTAATTAACGAAGAAACAATCGATGAAGTTCGCCATAATGTCGGGATTGTTTTTCAGAATCCCGATAATCAATTTGTTGGGGTAACGGTTAAAGATGATATTGCCTTTGGTTTAGAAAATCGGCAAATTGAACGAGAAGAAATGCTAAACAGAATTGAAAAATATGCCCAGTTAACGAATATGGGAGATTTTTTAGAATATAACCCAGAGAATTTATCCGGTGGAGAAAAACAGCGAGTCGCGATCGCTGGCGTTCTAGCATGCCATCCGGAGGTAATTATTTTTGATGAGGCGACTTCAATGCTTGACCCGAAAGGGGTTAGAGAAGTAACGGCGATGATAAATCAATTAAAAGGATATAAGACCATAATTTCCATAACACATAATTTACAAGAAGCATTATTCGCAGATCGCGTTTTAGTAATGAATGACGGGCAAATAGTTTTAAATGATACACCACAAAATGTCTTCAAACATGAAGAATTGCTCCAAGAAGTTAGTTTGGATATCCTAACGAGTATGAAATTAATTAAAAAAATTAAAACCGAATCCAAATTAAAAAACAAAAAAGAAATCGAGGATTTGTTATGGCAATTAACTTTCGAGAAGTAAGTTTTTCGTATGCTCCTTTGAAAAAAAATCGGCCAAACAAGTTCGCCTTAAATAATGTGAATTTACAAATAGCTGATAAGGATGAATTTATTGCGATTGTTGGCCACACTGGGAGCGGGAAAAGCACATTAGTGCAAATGATGAATGCTCTATTAGTACCGACTTTAGGAGAGATAGACATCTTAGGAACAATTATTAATCGCCGCACAACGGCAAAACTAAAACCAATTAGAAAAAAAGTAGGACTTGTTTTTCAATTCCCTGAATATCAACTTTTTGAAGAAACGGCACTTAAAGATATTGCCTTTGGGCCAAAAAACTTTGGAACAACAGCACCAGTTGCGCTAACGAAAGCCCTAGAAGCGGCGAACTTAGTCGGCTTAGATGACGATGTTTTAGAAAAAAGCCCCTTTGCGCTTTCTGGTGGACAGATGCGCAAGGTTGCGATTGCGGGAATTCTCGCTAGCAGTCCCGATATTTTAGTTTTAGATGAACCAACAGT
>DATESD010000081.1:0-7036 GCA_035270985.1 Bacilli bacterium
ATTAAATAGTGTAAAGTTTAAAAAAATACTTACATATGTATGCTCAAAAAAGTTAATTTTACGTGATTTCAGTCAAAATTGGAACATTATTATGCTATTCTATCCTAATGATCCTAATAAATGGCCTACTTACATGAAAAAAGTCTTGATAACTCGTCTCAAAGCTTAATTTCTTGAATGTATCTTGCCATAAAAAAACACCCTTTATAGTGTTGTATCATACTTTAGTATATGCTAAATATTTAGGGTGCGGTGCATTTTATGAATTTAGTTCTTTATATTGATTTGACCAAAGCATATCTTCAGTTCTAATAGTGTGAATATATTACTTAGATTAATTTAATTGATAATTTATATTTTAAGGAGCCCCATTCCAACTTCCGTATAATATAATATTCTCTGCTGCATTGTAGAATTTTAACCAAGGCAAAATAAAAAAGTGCAGTTTTAACTAAAGAATAATTAAAAAATGCACTATTATTTAAGGCATAATAATATTGTGTTATACCTATGCTTATTATATGGTGGCTCTGGCCGGACTCGAACCGGCACGATATTGCTATCACTGGATTTTGAGTCCAGCGCGTCTACCAATTTCACCACAAAGCCATTTTTATCTTGAATATTATATCATTTACATGGTTAGTATTCAAGACATTTTTTTATTTAAGCTTCAGAAATTTCAAAAATATATTCTTGCATTGAAAGTTGATTTAAAACGTCATCAAATGTTCGATTAGTTGCAATACTAAAATAAATAATCGATTCTTTTAACTGAACACCATCTTGCATAAGTTTATTTAAAAGATAAGTCTTACGGACTACTACTCCTTGAGAAGCAAGGTTATCAAAAAGTTGTTTTTCAAAACTGTCCTTAAAAATTACTCTAATTCTTCTTACTTTACGGTGTCTAGCTAGGCTATCACTTAGTCTCCGCGTGAAAAAAGAAACCGGCAAAATTATTACTGCTGTTACAGCGGCGATCACATAATTATTTACGCCACCTGTGCCAATCATCAAACCTAATGCGGCCACTAACCATAACATAGCGGCTGTCGTAATTCCTCTAACGTTCCCGCGATTATGAATTATCGTCCCGGCACCAAGAAAACCAATACCACTAACTACTTGCGCAATAATTCTTCCTTGATCGACCTTTAAGACTTCAGCCAAACCGGGATTTAATGCTATTTGGTTTATTGATTCGGTAACAACATTCTTTTGTAAGATAGCAATTAAGCAACTACCAACGCATACTAAAGTAAAGGTAAAAAATCCTGCGGGTTTATTTTTCAACTCTCTTTCGTAACCAATAGCAGCCCCAACAACTAGTGCCCCGATGATTTGTAATATTTGTTCAATAAGTACTGGCATTTTCCCCTCCTATTTATTATATTGAGCTTCATACATTGCTCGATATTTACCTTTCTCTAAACGATATAGTTGTTCATGGTTCCCATTTTCAACAATCTTTCCATCTTCTAAAACATAAATCATATCCGCACTGCGAATTGTTGAAAGACGATGCGCAACAACGAAAGTTGTTCTATTTTCTGATAACACCATCAACGATTTTTGAATCATGACTTCTGTTTCCGTATCAATACTAGCTGTTGCTTCATCAAGGATAATAATACTCGGATTACGGAGCAATATTCTCGCAAAAGCAACTAGTTGCTTTTCTCCAGTCGAAAGATTGTCACCCATAAATGATACTTCCGTATGAATTCCTTTGGGAAAAACATTAACAAATTTGGTCGCCCCTATTTTAAGGAGGATATCTTCCACCTCTTCATCAGAAACTTCTAAGCCAAAGCTAATATTACTCTTGATTGTTCCTTCAAAAATTGCGGCATCTTGGAGAATAATACCAATATTATTGCGGATATCTTGTTTACTGTAATTTAAATAGTCAATGCCATCAACAAGAATTTGCCCTTCTTCTAAATCATAATAGCGTTCTAAGATACTCATTAACGTTGTCTTGCCACTTCCGGTATGGCCAACTAACCCAATAAACTGACCTGATTTTGTTTTAAAGCTAATGTCTTGCAAGACATTTTTACCAGGGACATATTTAAAGGTCACATTTTTAAACTCAATATCGCCTTTTAGCTTTAGATCAGTTACCTCGCCTAAGCCAGTGTCTTCTGTTTCATCTAAAAATTCAAAAATTCTCGATGCTGAAACTAGGGAATCTTCTAATGAATTTAAATTAGAAAAAATTTCGGAGATTGGATTAACTAATCTTTCGATATATTGAATATAAACATAAATAGTTGTTCCAACAACAGCAACTCCTGGTGTAAAATACTTTAATCCAAAGTATAACAATACAAGAGCGACAAGTGTTCTTCTAATTAAAATTAATAAATCATAGCCAAACAAGGTGCTGATTCGTAACTGTTTCATTTTTGTCTTATAATTACTAGTTAATAACTCATCGTACTCTTCACACATGTTTTTTTCTTGATTAAAAATTTGGATAATACTAACTCCGTTAGTAAATTCCGCCATTTTTCCGTTTATTCGCGAATTCATTTCCCGAATAAATTGATTTAATTTATTAATAGCGCGACGATAAACTGTTAACCAGATAAATAATAACGGGAATGCCAAGAATGTTAACCAAGCTAATTTTGGTTCTAAAAGAAATAGCCCAAAATAAACGGTGATTAACGAAACTGCGGCACTAAAAATAGAAAAGATAACTTCATATAATCCTCTAACGCCTTCTGAATCATATATGATCTTGGTTACTGTTTTACCATGAGGTTCCCCCGAGAAATAAGAAATTGGTAACCGATTAACCTTTTCAAAAGCACTTTTACGCATATCTAAAGTCAACTTCATCGAAGCTGATGAAAAACTTACTCTTTGTATATAACGTGATATTAAGATGACAAGGGCAACAAGCGCATAAATCATTAACCAATAGGCAATCATTTCTGAAGAGTTACCATAAAATGATACCATATCATTAGCACTAAGAACAGCATAGTCATATTCTATTTGCAGATTTTCTTGATTTTGGACAATTATTTTATCTTCATAATAACGAATTAAACTATCTCTTTCGCCTAGTTCACCTGTAATTAGAACATATTTCCCTTTGGTGTCTTTTTCTTCAAAATAGCGAAGTGTATATTTATCGCCAATGATAAGTCCATCTGCTTTTTGAAAATTTTTACCATCGTAGAAAATAGTATCTTCATTTTTACTAGTTTCTACCCAAACAGCTTGGACTCCTGATAACTCATCATCAATTATCTTTTTAATTATTAGTGGTTGGGCAATCTCCAAAATGGAAAAAACAATTAAAAAGAAGATTGACACCGCTAAGATTCCACTGCTTTTTAAAGCGTATTTAAAAACTCGCTTTAAAATTGTTCCAGTTGAATATTTTAATGGTAGTTTTTGTTTTTTATTTGGCATTATCGTCCTCCATTTCCTGGATTAGATATTGCTCATAATACCATTTTTTATTTTCCATTAATTGTTGGTGCGTTCCGCGTTCAACAATTTTGCCCATATCCAAAACGATTATCTCGTCAGCCCGTTCAACAGCAGTTAAACGATGGGCAACAATTATTTTCATTTGATCACTACGAATTTCCTTTATATTACGCAATATATTAGCTTCAGTCATCCCATCAACGGCACTCAACGAGTCATCGAAGATAAGCAAGTCACTATTTCTTAACAAAGCTCGGGCAATTGATAGCCTTTGCTTTTGCCCGCCTGACAAGGTAACACCCGCTTCGCCGACCATTGTCGCTAAACCATCGTGTAAGAACTGTAAATCTTTTTCAAAGTCCGCCATCTTGACAACTTCATCAATTGAATAAACAGTTGCTGGTGAGATACCTAATTTAACATTATCTAAAACAGTTCGGGAAAAGAGCGTATGCTCTTGCGGAACATAAGCAATATTTAGGCGAATCGACTCTTTTTTATAACTATTTATTGAGCGGTTATTAATCAAAATATTTCCTGATGTAATCGGAAATTGTCTTAGCAATTGCCGAACTAATGTTGATTTCCCGCTACCAGTTTTACCAACTATCCCTAAAGTTTTGCCTTTTTCAAGATTCAAATCAATATTTTCTAAGGAATAGTTCTGATCTTTAGGATATTTAAAGGACAAATCACGATATTCTATCTTATCAATATTGACTAAATCTTTGGCAAAGTCTTTATCTTTAATTGTTGGCCGCGCATTTAAGACCTCGTTAATACGATCAAAAGAAACACCGCTTTGGGCGATAAAAGTAATCTGGTTGCCTAATTGAAAGAGAGGTGAAGAAAACATTCCCAAATAAATATTAAAAGATATTAAATTACCAACAGTAAAATCTTGTTGGTGAATAATTAAATGAGAACCATAGGCAATCGCAATTCCCATACTAATTAAAGTAACAATCCGAAATGTGGGCATAAAAACCGAATTTAATAATACTGACTTTCTTTCAATCTTGTAAGCTAAGGTCGCACTTTCTGATAATTTCTGCTCGTCTTCCTTTTCTTTTACAAAGCCACGAACAAGTTTTGCTCCAGAAACACTTTCCATAACTTGATTATTTAATCGTCCTACTTGCGTTCTAACGGCTCGCCAGTTTTGAGAAATTTTCGGCCTCAGAATAACGACTATTAAAAAGATAATCGGTAATGGAATTACCGCTAATAAAGCTAACTTTAAATTTAGGCCAATCATTCGTGATGAACTAATTACTAACATCACTATTGTATCAAAAAGGGCAAAAACCATATGTGTTGAAATCCGGGAAACAGTTCCCACATCTCCTGTTGCTCTGCTTATCAAGTCTCCCGCGTAAATCTCTTCAAAAAAATCAGCGTCTTGTTTAAAAAGAGCAGTCAGAAAGTTATAGCGAAGATTATAAAAAAGTTTATGCGTTAGGCTCCCAGTAAGATATCTTTTTAATGCTCCCGAAAGATAAATTACAAAGCCAATAACTGCCATAGCGATGAAAATATAGGTTACATAATCCATATCGATTGTTTTACGATCGATTACATCGATTACATCACCGAGCATTTGCGCTGGTAAAGTAATTGCATAAATAAAAACAACTGTTAATATAACTATAAACAGATATTTAAACCAATGCTTTTTTATAAACCAACTCAAATCACGGAAAATTTTAAACATAAAGGATTCCTCTGTTTCTACTTAATAATATCCAGGACAATTTTATTTTTTTTAACTAGTTCATTCGTAATTTCAAACGCTTGTTGCGTAATGGCCAAAGCTTTCGCCTCTTCTTTACCATTAGCATAAATTTGGGCGAGAATGTCACCCTTGGTCACAAAATCGCCAACTTTACCGATAACTTTAAGACCCACACTTGGATCAATAATATCATCTTTTGTTTTTCTTCCCGCACCAAGAATCATTGCGGCGTCCCCAATATTATGGGTATGAATCTTCTTAATATATCCGGTTTTTTCACTTCTAACAGTGATAACATTTTTAGCTTGCGCGAATAATTGATAATCATTAACAACTTCAGGATTACCGCCTTGGTAAATTATCATTTGGCGGAATTTCTCCATTGCCGAGCCATCAGTCAAAACTTTGTCAATCATGTGATTAGCCTTAGCAAGATTCGGGGCAAAGTTAGTCATTAATAACATTTCCAAACAAATTTCCCGGCATAAAGCTGTAAAGTCTTTGGGTCCATGGCCTTTCAGTGTTTCGATTACTTCAATCACTTCTAAACTGTTTCCCACTGCTTCGCCTAATGGTTGATCCATATCGGTTAACATCGCAACCGTTTTTTTATGACAACTATTACCGATATTTACCATCGCTCGCGCTAAAACCTGGGCTTCTTCTAAAGTTTGCATAAAGGCACCATCACCAACTTTAACATCTAACAAGATACTTTCAGCGCCACTAGCTAGTTTTTTCGACATAATTGAGCCAGCAATTAAACCCACAGAATCTACCGTTCCCGTTACATCGCGTAAAGCATAAAGTTTTTTATCAGCTGGGGTAATATTGGCGGTCTGGCCAACTACAGCAATCCCAATTTCTTGAACTTGTTTAAAAAAGTCTTCTGGACTAATCGCAATTTTAAAACCAGGAATTGCTTCTAACTTATCAAGAGTTCCTCCAGTATGGCCTAAGCCGCGCCCACTCATTTTAGCAATCTTCAAACCACAGGCCGCAACAATTGGCGCAATAACTAAAGTTGTTTTATCGCCGACGCCACCGGTTGAGTGTTTGTCAACACAAACTCCCTTAATTGATGAAAGATCTATCTTTTCTCCACTATTCAACATTTCCATAGTTAGATCAATTTGTTCTTGCGAATTTAAGCCTTGAAAACAAATGGCCATCAAAAGAGCACTGACCTGATAATCAGGAATCTCACCCTTAACATAGCCGTCAATAATAAAATGGATCTCTTCCTTAGTTAGTTCAAGACCCTGTCTTTTTTTAATAATGATATCTACAGCTCGCACAATATCACTCCTCTTTTGTATGGATATTGTATCATATAAAGCGCTTTTATGCAAATTATTATTCACAACTTTTTATTAGCTCTTTAAGCATAAAAAACTGGCTTATCATCACGATAAGCCAGTACCTTCTCAATTTTTTTGCGTTATGTACCACTTTTAGCTTTTACTTCTGACCTTTGCGAGCCGCTTTACGGACCTCTTTGGCAAGATCACCCATTTCCGTGTAAAACATTGCTTTCATCTCATCGAACTGCGCTTGCTTGGCCGCAATTTCTAAAGCCAAAGCTTCCTTTTCTTGTTCGCTTCCCAAGGAAGTTCTAAGTTCTTCCCTCAGTGTATTTATTTCTTGTCTTAAAACAAACAATTGGGGATTATTCGCCCTTATTGCTAATGCACCTTTCCTAAATGCTTGACTTGAATTTTCTTCTCCAACAAAAGGATTAAATTCTTCATCGTTCTGTCTTTTAGCAATTTCTCGTCTTATTGCCCGGCTAATTTTAGCTTTTTGTCGAGCCTCTTCACCTCTTTCTTTAAATTCTTCACTACG
>DATESD010000082.1:0-5196 GCA_035270985.1 Bacilli bacterium
TTCCTAGTGATGAAAAGCCCGATAAAGCTACCGAGGAGCTGTTATAACGCGAATTAAGGCCTTAAACCCCCTTGCAAATCGTTTTTCCGAGTTTAAAAGTATAAAGTATAAAGATTTTTTAAAAGCTCAGCATATGTTAGAAAAAATATCTGTAATAAAAAGGCAATTAAATAAACATGAAAAAAAAGCAAATGTTGAAAAAGAGATTTTTTTTATCACATTAATTTGAAATTTATGTTTAACTAACAAAACAGGCAGTTATTTACTTTTTTTAGTAAAAAATGTTTTGATAAAAATAAAAATGGCTAGATTTGGCCATTTTTATTTTGCTAATTGGTAGGTTATAATGGTGTATCACTAGTGGAGGGAAAGGAGGATATATAGAATAATGCTCAATAATTTAATACTTGTTGGTCGCATAGTCGACGACGTAAGAATTACAACCATTGAATCTGGCCAGAAGGTTGCTAATTTTACGCTTGCCGTCCAAAGATCATTCAAAAATGAAGAAGATGAATATGATACCGATTTTTTTCCTATTCAACTATGGCAAGGTGTAGCCGAAATCGCTCGCGATTACTGTACAAAAGGCTCAACCGTTGGAATAAAAGGTCGTTTATCAGCAAAAACCATTGACGTTCAAGGACTTAAAATTAAAACATTGGATGTTATTGGAGAAAGAATAGCCTTCATAAATATGAAGCGAGAAGAAGAAAATAAATAAAACAATGCTTTAAAAAAACTTGACATTTTTTACACGTTTAAAAGCCTTATCTAAGGCTTTTTCTTATCTAAATAAAAAAACTGCTAACAATTTCTGCTAGCAGCATTTTTTTTATTGGAGCAGGTAACGAGGATCGAACTCGTATCTTAGCCATGGCAAGGCCACATAATAGCCGTTATACGATACCTGCATCAATTTACTGTAATATTATAACAAAAATATTCCTTTATTTCAAGCCTTTTCGTACAAATTAATCATTTAAATTGTGCTTTTATTATGCTATAATAAAATATGTCTTATATAGGAGAACGATTATGCGGTTACCGGCAAAAATTAAAGAAATCTTGCATATTTTTGAAAAAGAAAATATTGATGTTTATGTGGTTGGCGGAGCACTACGCGATATTCTCTTAGGGAGAAAGCCCAGCGATTTTGATTTAGCAACTCCAGCCGTGCCAGAAAAGGTCCAGGAATTATTTAAAAGTTACCGTTTAGTTTTAACAGGGGTAAAGCATGGCACTGTTGGAGTTCTTTATAAGAATATTTATGTTGAAATAACTACATTTAGGAAAGAAGAAGATTATATAGACCACCGCCACCCGACGAAAATCGATTTTATCGATGATTTAAAAAGTGACTTAAGTCGTCGTGATTTTACTATTAATGCATTAGCGTATAATAATCAACTTTATGATTATTTTGGGGGTATAAACGATCTAAACAATAAAATAATTAAAACCGTGGGCAATCCTTATCAGCGCTTTGAGGAAGATGGTCTCCGTGTTTTACGAGCTTTACGTTTTTCTTCAATGCTAGATTTTCCAATTGATAACGAAACCGAAAAAGCAATCCATGAAAAAAAAGATTTAATTTTGTCGGCATCTTATGAACGAATAAACGCTGAATTTAGTAAATTGTTAATCGGTTCAGGAGTCGATAATGTTATCAAGAACTATTTTTCTATAATCGGGGTTTTTATTCCCCGCCTTATTGAAATTGCTTTTAACGACGATATGGCCGAAAAAATAGCTCGCCTTGTTGCGAAAACGGAGGCTTTATTAGTCCCCCGGTTAGCGGCTCTATATTACTTGCTAGTCCAAAATGATTATGACTTTGTGTTTGAAGATTTACAAAGGCTTAAATACAGCAAAAAAATAAGCTACCAAGTAAAAGATATTCTTTTTATTACAAGTTTATTAGAAAATATTGATGATATAAAAATAAAAAAAATATTGAAAGCATATGATGAAAGTGCTATAATAACAGCAGTTACGATTAAAGAAACTGCCGATAATATGGATTTTAGTTATTTAAAAGAAAGAATTCACATTAACAGTAGTGAATGTTATAACCTAAAAAAAATGCATCTTAAAGGAGATGATTTGCTCACTCTAGGAATTAAAAATAAAAGAAATATCAAAGAGATTTTGGAATATTTATTAAATGAAATCATTGAGGGTAGGTTAATTAACGATAAAGATGTATTAATAACAAAAGCTAAAGAAATAAAGAGGAAAAAGGAGAATTAAATGGGAAAAATTGATATTGCAATTTTAATTATTTTAGGAGTTTTTGCTTTAATTGGTATGGCGAAAGGTTTTGTAAAACAGATTTTATCATTCGCAAATTTATTAGTAACAATTGTTTTATCATTTATTGCTGTGAAGCCAGTTAGTGTTTTCTTGTCAGGGACTAAGTTAGCACCGATGATTAATGAAAAAGTAAGCGAGTTTCTCGTTTCAAAAGGAGAATTATTTACCACAGTGATTCCGAGTGGTGCCACTAATGAGATGTTGGCTCCAGTAGTAGAGCAATTAGGGCTGCCCGGGTTTATTGATAAAATCTTAATTAACTTAGTTACTATTGATGAAACAGCCTATGGATTAACTTTCTCGGAAATATTATCACAAAAAATTGGTCCTATGTTACTAATAGTTATTGCTTTTATTGCTTTGGTTGTTGTTATTTTTATTGTTATGAAATTACTAGTTCATTTCATTGATTCGGCTGTTAAGAAAAGCAAGGCTATTGGTGGAGTTAACAAACTATTAGGATTTGTTTTAGGACTAGCAAAAGCTGTCGTTATTGTCAGTTTAGTAATGCTAGCTTTATCAGCCCTAAGCGGCTTCTTTCCATCAATTAATGACTTTATGATATTAGATATGAAAATCGGAGTTGATGGTTTTGGAATTGGCAAGTTCTTTTATGAAAAGAATCCAGTCATTTGGGTTTTTGAAAATTTTATTGATATGAATAAGATAATTGATAGTTTAAAACCGATAACTGGTGAAATAATCGGTTAAAGGTTATTTAATAAAAAAAAGCCACTTTTTTCTGGAAAGTGGCTTTTTATTTTATTCGCTTTTAAGAATTTGATCAGTAATTTGAATCGGGTTATCTTTATAGAAAAGAAGACCGATAAAGACAGACATAAATGAAATTCCCGAAAAGACTAAGAATTCTTGCATTTTTTCAAAACTTCCTAAAGTAACTAGTTGGAATAAACCTGTTGAAGCAAAGGTCAATAGCAGAGAGGCTAGGATTGCTAAACTAGGCATTACGAAACGTTTAAACTTGTTAAGTTCTGTGCATTCTTTCATAATCCAAATATAAACAGCAATATAAGCAACATAAACAACAGCAATAGAAACTTCGTCCATAGATCCTAGTGGTAACCATCCTTGCATTGCAATATACCATAAACCGGCAAATGCTAATGATAAAACTAAGCCAAATACTGAAGAACTAACAGAAATATTATATTTAGGATGCAGATTAGCATATTTAAGTGGACGTGGTCCTTGACCACGAGTTGCAAGTGAGAATAAACCACGGCAGCAACCCATTGTTAAACCATTTAATGTGCCTAAGCACGAGATAATAACCAAAACGTTGAAAATAACTTCACCAGCTTTACCGATTAAACCATTCATAGCTGCAAGAGGAGCAGCACTACCTAAGCCAATAATATCATTTGTATTAGGAATAAGTGAAGATAATCCTAAATAATAAAGCAAATAAGAACAAATAACAATCAGTGTTCCTATTAATAAGGCCTTAGGAAGATTTTTCTTTGAATCTTTTAATTCAGCATTAATGGATGTCGCGATTACCCAACCTTCATAAGCGAAGATAGTTGCGAGAATAGCCGAACCGAAGTCGTTTTTTATTAGGGGGCTATCGCCGATAGATTTAAAAGCTTCCGCAGTGTTGCCGTTAACAAGCCCAATAATTGTGCCAATAATCGCAATTATAAAAATAGGGATTAACTTTATAAAAGTTGTTGAAACTTGGTAATAACCAGCAATTCTTGGTGACAGTGTATTCATTAAGAATGATAAACAAATTAACACAACAACACAGAACCAAAATAAGCCGCCCATGATTAAATTTCCAATTCCAATTAGTGTGAACAAATAATTCATTGATAAGAATGCCAGAATAGAAACTAAGATTGGATAATAGATTGTCGCAAAATACCATCCTAGGGCATATCCGACTTTTTTATTTGTCGCAACTTCAACATAGTCAACAGCGCCATTTACTTTTTCAATTTTAGCGCCAACTAAGCCAAAACAGTAAGCACTAACAACCATTATTAATCCACCGATAAGCCAAGCAAACAGTGCGGTTCCTAATTTGCCGCCAGTATTTGATAATACCTTTCCGGCTTTAAAGAAAACACCTGATCCAATAACAATACCAACAACCATTGAGATGCCGGTTAGTAACCCGTATTTCTTTTTCAAACTTTCCATAGTCATTCTCCTTTATGTAAATTAGATGAATTATATATGTATTCCTCTAAAAATGCAATACATTTTCAAAGTAAACGCTTACATGTGGGTAATAAAGAAAAAAGCCCACTATGTAAGCGAGCTTTCATTTTATGTTAATATCCGATAATATATCCTAAAAGAAGAAATAATACTGTTAGTGCTAAAACAATTACTTGTAATATAAATGTTTTCTTAATCCATTTTATGTAGCCAAAGGAAACCATTCCGAGAGAAATTAGTAATACAGGATTAGTAGGATATATTAAATCGGTATACCCATCGCCAAAGATAAAAGCTAATAAGGCAATATTACGGCTTATATCTAATTTATCGGCCATAATAGCAATAATAGGAACAATTAGAATTACTTTAGCGCTTGCTGAACCAATAAAAAACTGGATAACCAAAATTATTAGGTAAATAAACAAGATTCCTACGATTGGAGAAGTTCCTTCTAACAAATTAATTAAGTTATAAATTATGGTTGGCATAATTTGCCCTTGATCAAGGATGAATTTTACGCTGCCGGCTAGCATTAACATGATTACAGCCGGGCTAATAGCGACAGCTCCTTGAAAGAAAATTCTATTAATATCTCCAAACGGGTGACCTAAGGCTTTTCCGCAAATAAAGATGCCCACTAAAAAAGCTAAGGCAATTATTGGGATTGAATATCCTTGTAAAGGAGGAATT
>DATESD010000083.1:0-2436 GCA_035270985.1 Bacilli bacterium
ATAGTAATCACCATCGTTATCTTTGACATATAGATAATCTCCGTATGTTTCTCCTTCTACTTCTTCCACTAATTCAAGTGATGGTGTCTGGATAACTGCGGTGTGAGTTAGTAAGTTTCCGCCATCATCTAATTGATAATATTCTTCTTCTTCGACAGCCATCATCGCCCATTCTTTTGCTGATTTTGATCCTACGTTTTGGATTTGGTGGGACACACCTAGACTAATCATAAGTGCTATTAGACTAATCCCTGTAATAACCAATATTTTTGATTTTTTACTCATAAAGTTTCCCTTTCTATTCCTTAATTGATACGATTTTAAATCCCGTGCAATTCAACATTTTTTTACCCCATTTTTCATAAAGTGCAATCACTTTTGCTCTTGCTTCTTCTCTGCTTTCCGCTTCAATGACTAGCGGCTCAACACGATCAATGTGGCTGCGGTTAATCACTTCGACTAAACAATTATATTTCTTAATCATAATTTTCTTGTCCCCTTACCCCAACCTTGTTCCAAAATTGGTCGGTATCTTCTAAAAATGTGTTAAAGTCTTCATCATCTTCAAGCACATACAGCAATAAGTCTTCACTATCAATAATTGCTTTAATATAGCCCTTTTGATATTCCTTACTGCGGGTTTCAAAATCTCGTGGTTTTAGAAAATCAACTAATTCCCTAACGCCCACATCTAACTCGATTTCTATATAGTTTGCTTCATCAAACCAATACTCTTTTGTGATTTTCATTTTTCTTTCTCCGTTATTTCAATAGTCATTAGTATTTCTTTTAGTTCATTAATCGCATTTCTAATTTTCCAAGCATCACTTTCTCGAATTAAATAATCTTCGTGTAAAGTCTTTTCTAATTCATTGATACGATTTTTAATAATTTCTTTTGCGTTCATATTTCCCCCTTTCTTAATAAGCAATTTGGCAAGCGTAAACCGTTGTAATCACACTACCGATTATAAAACTAAACAGCAAACCAAACCACGAACCCCGTTTTACATTTTCCCCACCGATAGCGTGAGCAATAATTACACCAATAACGCCTAGCCAAAACCCCAATAACCAACCTGATCCATAACTGCTCTTGTCTTCATTCATTTTATTTATTTCCTTTCAATGTTATAAAATAAACGTATTTGCCCTTTTTAAGGACATAGGGCGTTATTTAGGGGTAAGCATAGGCAATTACCATATGAATACCTTTCGTTGCCCTAAACCCCTTTAATGTGCCTTTAAGTGTATCTTGCTATTTTAATTAAATTATCTTTCTCGCTTTCTTAATTTCTTCAATTTGTTCTTCGCTTAAATCAAACAATGGTCTTTCGGTATCAGCAGTTGAATTATTGAGTTTATCTTCATTATCAACAACGCCAATTTCACTATAATTAACTAGACAACTTTTATTACAAAAAATATCATGATCATAACGAACGCAAGGGTCACCATAATGTAGTTCACGCCCACAGTAAGAACAACGACAGACACCAATATTGACTAATTTAGTTAGCGGGTTATCTAAATCATACTTGACACAAAGGTTGTCTACCCACCCTTTTTGAGTGTTTGTAATTTTTCCATGATAATAACCACCAATATATTTTATTGTATAGTGTGTTTCTTTCACATCTATAATTTGAACAAGCGTTTTTTTATCAGTGATTAAATCGCCAACTTTGAACTTACTCATCGGCATTGCCCATCAATACTAACTGGTTGGCGGAAAACCAATAGTGGCTACGATCATCTAAGTTATCCCGCAAGCGTCCGTTATGTCCTCCACCCCAACTATCAAACTTAACTAGAATATTGTAGGGTTGATAGATTTCTTCGATATCGACGACAGTGCCAATACTTTCTATACCAAAGAATGGTTTAGCACTAACACGATCACCGATTTTAATTTTACTCATATCATCTTTCTCGCTTTCTTGAACTTTTTAATTAGTTCTCTTAATTCTTTTTCACTATCTAGTGAGTAAGAAGTTAATGCTATGTTATATTTCTTTGTTAATTTGTTCAGCGATATAAACCACGTTTTATTATGGGAATTACCACGAACATAAACTTGATCATTGATAGTGCACCAAAAATCGTTTTTTTCGTATGGCTCTAATTTAAGCCTTAACTCATCTTTAACTACTTCTTGTATTCTTTCAATGCTAATCATAATAATTATCTATACCTATTACTATTGTTTTCAATAGCCCTTTTCTTTAAGATGTCTAAATAAATATAAAGTTTATTATCTTTTACAACTAATCTTTCTACTTCATCATCACTATTAAACCTTTCCAAGTCCATACTAAATATTAAGTCATTCACCTTCCTTTCAAACTCTTTGTTGTCAGTAATGTCAACAATGACCACTACTTGCTTTAAGTCTAACACCTTGATTACTTCCAAAAACTTTGCCTTTTCTAACTTT
>DATESD010000084.1:0-3296 GCA_035270985.1 Bacilli bacterium
TTCCTGCATCGTCCATTATTTCCGGAGATAAGCTTTTCCAAATAAATTCTACTCCTTGCAATTCTGTTTGGGCAAAATATTCCAATTGCACTAAGTACAGTAATTCGCTCCAGCGCCCTGATTGTCTTATTACTTGTGGGCAATTCTTCCCTGCGAAATCATAATGCTGTTTTATATCCGTTAAATTTAGATTATATGTTATTAACAACGATGCTGTTAATTTTGCTAATCGTCGCATTACCATATTAAAATCAACACCCTCATAGACACATGATTCGATACCTATTCCGTAATTATTACCGTTACTTTCGCCCGCATGCCAGCCGATTTCACCAAGTTTTAGCTGTTGATAGGTTTCTTTGTCATCAATAGAAAAGTGCCAAGAAGCAATTCTATCGGTTGAATGAATATACTCATCAAGCCCTTTCGCCGTTGCTGAAGGGTCGGCCATTCCTGTGTTATGGATGACAATATATTTTGTTGCGCTACGCATTCTATTCGGTTTTAAAGGACTATTGTCGGAAAGAATCGATTGGATAATTTCCATTTCTTGTTCATCATAAAAAGGAATATACCCAATGTTTTCACTCGGAACATTTTCATATCCTACTTCATATCCATAAAGAGAAAATTTCTGTGTCTTAATTTCAGTAAGATTTATCTTTCCTAAAAAAGTTTCGATCTTATCCCATACACTTTCATATTCTTTACCTTTAACGCTAAACACATAATCGAAACTTGCTGAATTATAGCCAATCCCGATGGCAACACTTAAGGCTACTTTTGTATCATATAGGGGTTCAACATACTCTAAATTCTTTGTTATTATACTTTCGTTTTGCGAGTTCCAGGTTATTTTAGCATTGTATTTTTCATCTGTCTTTACAAATACAGTGTTTTTATTAATGTAGCTGATGGCATATTTTTCATCTAACCATGACTTTACAATTGCTATTTTTTCTTTATCCGTTCTTCCCATTACGTAAACATATTTTGTATATAGTTTTACTTCGCCGTCAATGCTAATCTCACAGCTTAATAAAACTCCTCTATTTTGATCGGTATTTCTGCTTACTATTCCTGTTGCGGTAATGACTTCTTCACTAGAACTCTGCCAAGTTAATTTTGCTCCTGTTTCTAGATGCTGCTTCGGCAAGGTAAGATTACCAAAAATGTTTTGGGGTATTTGTTCATCTAGCCACACCATCACCTCATCAAATTCGTTACCATATCCTTTTAAAATCATGGTAATAATAATATCATCAGTTTCGTTACCGATATCAATGATAAACAAAACATCAATTTCTAAGTCAAATACTGGTGCCGTAAACTCCCCTTGATCGGTTAAATATTTGCGATCAAAAGAAATAGTTTCGATGTTAGCGGTGTTGCTATTGTCAACTTTTGGAAATAAAACATCCATTGTAATTATGAAGCCATAATATCGATTGTGTAGCCACTCTTTTACTTGAGCCATCGTCGCCACTTCTGGTGTTTCTTCAGTCGGCTCATCAACAACTGGGCTTTCGGTAACAGGCTTGTCACATCCATATAAAAATAAAAAATAAGACAAGCAGATTATCACTAATAATTTCTTTTTCATACATTTATCCTCATCATTAATTTTACCATATTTCATGTTTATTTGAAACAAAAAAAGGAAGATTTTCTCTTCCTAAGATAAATGATTCATATATCCAACAAACTGATATTTTCTTTTTTCGTTGTTGTATTCAACCTCTACTTCATACTCTACTTTGCTATTGTTAATATGTTTAATAATTTTCCCGGTATCGTCCATAACTTCTGGAGTTAAACTTTTCCAAGTAAAATTTACAGCAGCAAATTGAGTCTTACCGATATGTTCAATGTTTACTAAGTGTAAGAATTCTTGCCACCGATTTGCATGGCGCATTGTCATCGGACAATCCTTTCCCGAAAAATCATTATGTTGTTTAATAGCGTAAATATCCAAGTCAAATTCAATCAATAATTCAGCAACAAGTTTTGCTGTATTTCTCATTGTCCGTGTATAGTCAGATCCAAAATTAACACACGTTTCAATCCCAACACTGTTTAGGTTCCCGCCAGTAATGCCCTCGCGAAGGAATCCCGTATTAAAATACGTGCTTCCCCACTCGCGATAACCATCGCCGGCATGATGAGCCACTTCGGTAGTTGGTAAATGTTGGTAAATGCCATCCTCATCAACAGTAAAATGCCAAGAAACAGAATTTTGATTGTCTTTATCGTTAGCCATACTCATCAACCATCGGCGGTGAGCTGTGCCCCCTGCATTTGGGGCTCCACTCGCTGTGTCATGAATACAAATATATTTAGTAACTTTTTTTATTATTGCTGGGCGATTTTTCTTATACAAATCAGGCAAGATATCAACATCGCGAACGGTTTCTTGACCATCATAAAACGGGATATATCCTAAGTTAACAACTTCCATTTTTTTGTATGCTTCTTGGTAGCCAAACATATAATATTTTTGATTATCAATATGATCTTGATGAATTAATTTTAAAAATTTCTCTATTCTTTCCCACTTTTCCATAATTATTCCTTTCTATTTAACTTCTATCAATTTATAACTTCTTGTTCCTAAACCTATTTTCTCGCCATGGGCTAGACCTGCTTCCCATTTAGTATCTGGGTGGAGCATTTTAAACTTATCGTGTTGGTGAGGTTTCCCAACAAGGGAACTTTTTTCATTCCCTGGGGCGGCGTTAACTAAATCTGCACTCGCTTGGTCTAACGCTATCGGGTCAAATGACGCAACAATCCCGATATTAGGAACAATTGCTAAGTCATTATAACTAGCACAATCACAATCTGGGGAAACATCCATAATAAAGTTAATATGAAAATTAGGTTTATCTTTAATAACGGCAACAGTATATTCTGCTATCTTTTTTACCAAAATTTCTTCTGATTCGTTCCAAATTGGCCTGATGGCATTGAAGGCACAAGCCCCAATACAGCGACCACAGCCAACACATAACTCTTGATCAATATAAGCCTTTTTAGTTTCCATGTATATTATTGCGTTTTGGGCACAGGATTCAGCACATTTCTTACAAAACACACACAGTTTTTCAGTAACTACTGGTTTTCCACTACTATGCATTTCCATTTTTCCTGCTCGGGAACCGCATCCCATACCTAAGTTTTTAAGGGCTCCCCCAAAACCAGCACTTTCATGGCCTTTGAAATGATTCATCGAGATGATTATATCACTATCAGCAATTGCTCTGCCTATTTTAGCTTCTTTAACGTGTTCAAGATTA
>DATESD010000085.1:0-17226 GCA_035270985.1 Bacilli bacterium
AGTTTGTTCGTGATACACTTTTAATCTGATCTTCATAGTTTCAGCGGTGTCATCTGCTCTTTGAATTAACTTACCACCACAAACATCACAAATCCCCATAATTTTTGGTTTTCTATTAGTTATGTGATAACTTTCCTTACAAACAGAGCAAGTACGACGCCCGACAATTCTATTAATCAAAACCTCATCATTAATAACAACATTTAAAACAGCATCTAATTTAATCGCAAAATTCAACAACATTTTATCGAGAGCACGCGCTTGATCTATAGTTCGAGGAAAGCCATCTAAAAGAAAACCATTTACACAATCTTCCTTTGAAAGCCTTTCTCTAACTAATTCAATCGTCACACTATCAGGCGCTAAATAACCTTTATCAATATATTTTTTCGCCTCTAAACCCATTTCCGTTTGTTTAGAAATTGCTTCTCTAAACATATCGCCAGTAGATATATGAGGGATAGAAAAATATTCTTTAATTAAAGTTGATTGCGTTCCCTTGCCAGCTCCCGGAGCTCCCATTATTAATAGTCGCATACATTTCTCCTAATCAATGAAGCCCCTATATTGCTTCTCTTGACTTTGAGTTTTTAATTGTTTTACAGTTTCAATCGCAACACCAACAACGATAATCAAACTTGTTCCTCCGACTTGAATAGATGAAGGTAAGCCGAAAATCTTAGTAGCAATAATTGGTATCGCCGCTACTATTGATAAATATGTTGCCCCTACCATTGTAATCTTAAACAATACTCGGGAAAAATAAGCTGCTGTTTCATCGCCGGGTCTAATACCGGGTACATAAGCATTTTGTTTTTGCAAATTTTCTGCCATTTTTTCGGGATTGATTTGCAAGAATGCATAGAAGAACGAGAAAACAAATATTAAGACTATATACAGTACAAATCCAATTGGTTTACTTGAACTAAATATATTAGTAATCCATGTCTTTGCTGTTGAGTTTGTTAAGAAATTCGCAATTGTTGTTGGCAAACTCATTAACGTTGAAGCAAAGATAACTGGTATAACACTAGCTGTGTTCAATTTAATTGGAACGTTAGAATCGCTTCGGCCTCTAAAAGATGCCGCTGCTGGTCTATTAGCATATTGAATAGGAATTTTTCTCTGTGCAGTTTCCATAAAGATAACAATAATGATAATAAGAATCATCAATAAAATAACGCCGAAGAAGATAAAAATATTACCTATTTTTTCTCCCCCAGAAACAATATATTTATTAATTAAATCACTAATCATGTCAGGGAAACTAGCAACGATACCAGCAACGATAATCATTGATGTACCGTTTCCAATTCCTTTTTGCGTAATTCTTTCCGCAATCCACAATACAAATGCGGTTCCGGCTGTCATTACTATTGATAAATAAATATAAGTCATTGGAGTAATTGGTGTTCCTGGTCCAAATAAAGCATTATTATAAGAAACCGAGATTCCAATAGTCAATGTCATCGCTTGAACAAACGCTAAACCAAGAGCAAGATATCTTGTTAATTGGTTTAATTTTTCTTTTCCGACTTGACCTTCTTCTGACCATTCTTTTAAGACTGGAACGATATCCATTTGCAACAATTGAATAACAATTGATGATGTAATGTATGGGCTAATACCTAAAGCAACAATGGAGAAATTTGATAACGCTCCACCACTAAAGACATCTAAGAAGCCAAACATTGATTCTCCTGAAGAGAACAATTGTTTTACATATTCTATTTCAACAAATGGTACTTGAATCCAATATCCTAAACGATAAATAAATAGAAATAGCGCTGTAAATAACAAGCTAATCCATATTTTTTTATTTTTTATTGCCATTTTAGATTACCTCTATTTTTCCACCAGCGTCAACAATTCCCTTTTCTGCTGATTTAGAAAATTTATGAGCACAAACGATTAGATTCTTTTCTAACTTACCATTTCCTAAAACTTTAATATTTTTTACATTTTTGCTAATTAATCCTGCTTTAGCTAACGCTTCAGGAGTAACTTTGCTTCCTTCTTTAAAGCAATCACAGTTAAGATCTGCTATATTTACAACAGCATATTCTTTTCTATTCACGTTTGTAAATCCTCGTTTTGGTAATCGTTTGAATAATGGTGTTTGACCGCCTTCGAATCCTGGGCGAACTCCACCACCGCTACGAGAATTTTGTCCTTTAGTTCCGCGGCCACTTGTTTTACCGTGACCACTACCTGTTCCACGACCAACGCGTTTTCTAGTATGTCTTGCGCCATCTACAGGCTTTAAATCATGTAATTCCATGTGAGCCTCCTAACCTTCTAACACTTCTAATAAATGACTAACAGTAGCGATCATGCCGCGAACTGCTTCGTTATCTGGTTTAGTAACAACTTGATTAATCTTCGATAATCCCAATGCTTTTAGCGTTTTTGCTTGATTAGGTTTACGACCAAACGAACTTTTTACTAATTTAATAGTAATAACTTTTTCTTTTTTTGCCATTTATTTCTACCCCAAAATTTCCTCAGGCTTTTTGCCTCTAATCTCAGCTACTTGTTCAACTGTTCTTAGAGATTCAAGTCCTTGTATAGTTGCTCTTACTATATTAATAGGAGTACTTGAGCCTATTGATTTTGATAAAATATCAGCAATTCCTGCTAATTCAACTACCGCACGAACAGGTCCACCAGCAATAACGCCAGTTCCATCCGGTGCCGGTTTTAAGAAAACACGACCCGCTCCGTAAACTCCTGTTACAGAATGAGGGATAGTAGTATTAACAATTGGAACTCTAATTAAGTTTCTCTTAGCATCTTCCACAGCTTTTTTAATAGCATCAGGAATTTCGATTGCTTTTCCAGTACCTAAGCCAACTTGGCCTTTATGGTCACCAACGACTACTAAAGCACTAAAACGATATCTTCGACCACCTTTTACTACTTTAGTAACGTGGTTAATACTAACAACTCGTTCTTCGAACTCTTTAACGACTTCTTCAAAAACTCTTTTACTTCTTCTATTTTCTCTATCTTGCTTCATCGTCAACCTCCTAGAACTTCAATCCGGCTTCTCTAGCAGCCTCAGCTAGTGCTTTCACTCTTCCGTGGTATAAATATCCACCACGATCGAAGATAACACTTGTGATTTGTTTATCTAACGCTCTTTTAGCTACTAAAGCACCAACTTGTTTTGCTGCTTCAACATCTGAGCCTTTTTCTAAATTTAATTCTTTTTCAATACTTGATGCACTTGCAATAGTTACACCTGCTACATCATCGATTACTTGAGCATAAATATGTGCATTTGATCTGAACACATTTAAACGAGGTAAGGTAGATGTTCCATTTATATTCTTACGAATTCTTAAATGACGAATACTGCGTGTTTTATTACGCGATTTTTTTATTATCACTACTCATACACTCCTTTCTATTTAGCTTTCTTTCCTTCTTTACGACGAACAATTTCGCCTTTATAACGAATTCCTTTACCTAAATAAGGTTCAGGTTTTCTTATTGCTCTCACTTCAGCAGCAAACTGACCAACAGCTTGCTTATCCATACCCATAACAACTACTTCCGTTAGGGCGGGAACTTCAACAGTAAGACCTTCCGGAATTACCATTTCTACTAAATGTGAATAACCAGCAGCAACAACTAAAACATTTTCTTTCAAAGAAGCACGATAACCGGTTCCTTGAATCTCTAATCTTTTCAAAAAACCATTTGTTACACCTTCAACCATATTGTTTAACAGTGCTCTTGTTGTTCCGTGAAGAGTTCGATGTTCTTGTGAATCGCTTGGTCTAGTAATTTTAATACTGTTTTCTTCAACTTTAATATCCATTTTAGGACATAATTGTTGACTAACTTCCCCTTTCGGGCCTTTAACAACCACAAAATTTCCTGGTTTTATCTCGACTGAGACTGTGTCAATTAACTTAATCGCTTTATTTCCGACTCTAGACATTATAAAACCTCCTACCAAACATAAGCTATAACTTCGCCGCCAAAATTATTTCGACGTGCTTCTTTATCAGTCATAACCCCGTTTGATGTTGAAACGATAGCAATTCCTAAGCCATTTAAAACCTTAGGCATTTCACTAGCTTTGGCATAAACTCTTAAACCAGGTTTAGATATCCTAGTTAAGCCTTTTATTACTCGTTCCTTTTTGCTTGTGTACTTAAGCGCTATTTTTAAAGTATTTACTGTAGTTCCTTTTTCTACAACAGAAATTAGTTGTACATCTTTAATATAACCTTCGTCCTTAATAACATTTAAAATTTCTTGTTTGATTTTTGATGCGGGCATCTCTACATATTCATGCTTTCTTTGGTTAGCATTGCGAATACGTGTAAGCATGTCAGCAATCGGATCTGTCATTACCATAGATAGTCTCCTTTCTACCAGCTAGATTTAGTTACGCCAGGGATTTGTCCCTTATTGGCTAACTCTCTAAAGCAGACACGGCATAATTTGAACTTACGGTATACAGCGTGTGGTCTACCACATCGCTCACAACGTGTATATTCTCTAACTTTGAACTTTTGAGGTATTTTATTTCTAATTTTTAATGATGTTTTAGCCATAGTTCTACTCCTACTTCCTAAAAGGCATTCCCAATAGGCTTAATAATTCTCGGCCTTCTTCATCGGTCTTTGCTGTTGTAACAATGACGATATCCATGCCCCGAATTTTTAATACTTTATCGAAATTAATTTCCAAGAAAATTAATTGTTCTTTAATGCCTATTGTATAATTCCCCCGACCATCGAAAGAATTTTTACTTAATCCTCTAAAATCTCTAACTCGAGGTAGCGCCGCTGATACTAATTTATCATAAAATTCGTACATTCGTTCGCCTCTAAGAGTTACTTTACAACCAATTGCCACGCCTTCACGTAATTTAAAAGCGGCAATAGATTTTTTAGCTTTAGTAATTATTGGTTTTTGACCGGTTATTAGTGTTAAATCATCAACTGCTGCATCTAATGCTTTCGCATTTTGGACAGCATCACCAACACCCATGTTGACTACTATTTTTTCTAATCTAGGAGCTTGCATGATAGAAGTGTAAGAAAACTTTTTAACTAAAGCTTCTTTTACTGTTTCGTTGTATTTTGCTTTTACTCGATTCATGTTTTCCCTCCTACTTATCTAGCACATTGCCCGTTTTTTTAGCGAAACGAACTTTTTTGCCATTTTCTTCTTTATAGCCTATTCTCGTTGCTTCAGCAGCTTTCGTATCATAAACCATAACATTTGATATAGCAATTGGAGCTTCTCTTTTAACAATTCCGCCATCAGGGTTTGCGTTTGATGGTCTAGTATGACGTGAAATAATATTAACGCCTTCAACAAAAATGCGTTCTTCACTAACTAAAACCTTCAAAACCTTTCCAATTTTTCCTTTATTATCACCGCTAATTACTTTAACGGTATCACCTTTTTTAACAAACATATATTCCTCCTTATAAAACTTCTGGAGCTAAGGAAATTATTTTCATAAAGTCCTTATCACGCAATTCACGAGCAACTGGCCCAAAAATACGTGTTCCTTTAGGAGTTTTATCATCACGAATAACAACTGCAGCGTTATCGTCAAATCTAACGTAACTGCCATCAGCTCTTCTCAAAGCACTTCTTGTTCGCACAATTACAGCTTTGATAACTTCACCTTTTTTCACTGTCCCACCTGGAGTTGCGCTCTTAACTGTAGCAACGATGATATCGCCAACACCAGCATATCTGCGTCTTGTTCCGCCTAAAACTTTAATAGTTAGGATCTCTTTAGCTCCTGAATTGTCAGCAATTTTTAATCTCGACTCTTGTTGGATCATTAGTTTTCCCTCCTATAGTTGGACAGCGCGTTCAACTATTGCAACTAAGCGGAATCTTTTAGTTTTTGATAACGGTCTTGTTTCCGTAATCTTAACAATATCACCTAGCTTAGCATCATTAGTCTCATCATGCGTCGTAAACTTCTTACTATATTCAACACGCTTTCCGTATAGAGGATGCTTGCGGTGTGTAGTAATCAAAACCTTAATCGTTTTATCTTCTTTAATTGATACAACTTTACCAGTGTATTCTTTTCTAACATTTCTTTCCATCGTGCTCCTCCTTACTCAGCCTTGTTTGCCCGTTCAGTTAAAATAGTCTTCATCCGCGCAATTTGCTTTTTTGTTTTGCAAAGTTGAGCTGTGTTTTCTAATTTTCCAACTGCGGCTTGAAAGCGTAAATTAAATAATTCTATTTTTAATCCTTTAATGTTTTCTTCAATAGTGGCATCATCAAGTTTACGTAGTTTATCTACTTCTGATTCTCTAACAACTGGAGCAACAACTTTTTTTTCTTTTTTAGCCATTGTTTTCACCACTTTCTCGCGTAATTATTTTTGTTGGAATAGGCAATTTATGTGCAGCTAGTCTTAATGCTTCACGAGCAATTTCTTCGCTTACGCCACCTATTTCAAACATTACAGTTCCTCTTTTAACAACAGCAACATAACAATCCGGAGCACCCTTACCGCCACCCATACGAACCTCAAGAGGCTTATGTGTTTGCGCCATATGCGGGAATATTCTAATCCAAACAGAACCTTCACGTTTCATGTAACGAGTCATGGCAATACGTGCTGCCTCTATTTGTTGTGCAGTTATCCAAGTTCCTAATTGAGCTTGTAATCCAAATTCACCGAAATCAATTTTTTTAGCACCTTTCGCCTTACCTTCGTAACTTATACGATGGGGACGACGATACTTAGTTCTTTTAGGCATCAACATAATTAATCTGCCTCCTTCTTGATTTTCTTAGCCGGTAAAACTTCTCCTTTACAAATCCAAACTTTGACACCTAATTTACCATAAGTTGTCTTTGCTTCAGCTAGTGCATAGTCAATATCAGCTCTCAATGTATGTAGAGGAACAGTTCCTTCGCTATATCCTTCGCGGCGGGCCATTTCGGCACCACCTAAACGACCTGAAATTGATGTCTTAATGCCTTTAGCACCAGCCCTCATACTTCTTTGGATAGCCATTTTTTGCACACGTCTAAACGATGCTCTGTTCTCTAATTGTTCTGCCATATTTCTCGCAACTAATGTTGCATCTAGGTCTGGATTTCTAATCTCAACAACACTTAAAAATATTGTTTTACCAGTCATCTTTTGTAATTTTTCAACGATTTGTGCTTTGATAGCACCATCACGGCCAATAACTACACCCGGTTTAGCGGTGTGAATAGTCAACATGATTTTAGTCTTTGTACGTTCGATTTCAATCTTAGATACGAAGGCTTTTTTGTAGAATTCTTGAATTGTTTCCCGAATTTTTAAATCTTCGTGTAACAATGCTGGAACTTCCAACTTGCTTGCATACCATTTAGATTCCCAATCACGAATTATACCGACTCTTAATCCAATCGGATTAACTTTTTGTCCCATGTGTTCCTCCTATTCTCTTTCCGCAAGAACAATAGTAATATTACTTGTTCTTTTCAAAAGTGCACTACCACTACCCTTAGCACGAGGAAGCATACGTTTAATAGTTATACCATCATCAACATATCCTTCTTTAATGTAAAGTCTTTTTTGATCCATTTTTTTAGTATTAACAGCATTTGCTGTTGCTGATTTTAATATCTTTTCCAGTACAACCGTTACGCCTTTAGGTGTTAACCTTAAGATTGAAACAGCCTCACCAACATTTTTTCCTCTTATTAAATCCATTACCAGGCGAGCTTTACGAGGAGTAACACGAACAGTTTTGGCAATAGCTTTAGCTTCTAATTTTACTACTTCTTCCATATGCATCCTCCTATTTCTTTACTGTAGCCTTTTTATCTTTACCGTGTCCACGGTAAGTTCTTGTAGGTGCAAATTCACCTAGTTTGTGACCTACCATATCTTCGGTAACATAAACTGGAATATGGCTCTTTCCATTATAAACAGCAATTGTACGACCGATAAACTCAGGAAAAATTGTTGAACGACGTGACCATGTTTGAATAACTTTTTTTGACCCTTCTCCTTGCTCAACAACTTTTTTTATTAAGTGTTGATCGCAAAAAGGTCCTTTTTTAAGTGAGCGTGCCATTTTATATTTCTCCTTTCTAACCGTTACGGCGACGTACGATTAAGTCGCTAGATTTTTTCTTTTTGTTACGAGTTTTAAGACCAAGTGTAATTTTTCCCCAAGGAGTAAGTGGTGCCTTACGTCCAATTGGAGTATGACCTTCACCACCACCATGAGGGTGATCATTAGGATTCATCGCTGAACCTCTAACTGTTGGCCTAATTCCTAAATAACGGGTTCTACCTGCTTTACCAATATTAACATTCATATGATCTGCATTACCAACTTCACCAATTGTTGCGCGACATACAGCTAATATTTTTCTAACTTCGCCACTAGTTAAACGAACTATGACGTATTTGTCTTCCCGACCTAAAATTTGGGCACTTGAACCTGCAGAGCGAACTAATTGTCCACCCTTTCCTGCATACAATTCAATATTGTGAACAATTGTACCAACAGGTATTTTTCCTAAAGGTAAAGCATTTCCTACAAGAATATCCGCATTTTCGCCGGATAATATTTTTTGGCCTACTTTAAATCCCTTTGGTGCAAGAATATATCTCTTCTCTCCATCAATGTAATTGATTAGAGCTATATTTGCTGATCGATTTGGATCATATTCAATTGTTGCAACCGTGCCAACGATATTATCCTTATTTCTTTTGAAATCAATAATACGATATGCTCGTTTGTGTCCGCCACCTTGATGACGAACAGTTATTTTACCCATGTTATTACGACCGCCTTGTTTCTTTAAGGGGGCTAATAAACTTTTCTCAGGAGTAGATGTTGTAATATCATCAAATACCAACACTGACATGCCGCGGCGGCCGTTAGTGGTTGGTTTGTATTTTTTAATTGCCATTCTATGCTACCTCCTATACTAAACTTCGAATACGTCTAGTGTTTGGCCTTCTGCCAATGTCACAATTGCTTTGCGAACAGCAGGACAGAACCCTGCATGTTTTCCTACACGACGTTCTTTTTTTCTAACGTTGAGAATATTTACCTTAGTAACTTTAACTTTAAATATTTCTTCAACTGCTTGTTTTACTTCTACTTTATTTACACCTTGCATTACTTCAAATGTATACTTTCTTGCTTCAACAAGTTTAGTAGTCTTTTCTGTAATCAATGGTTTTACAATAATATCATAAGGATTTTTCATTAGCTAAGATCCTCCTCATATTTTTTTGCTGCATCTTCGGTCATAATGTACATATTAGCGTTAATTAAGTCATAAACACTTAAGTGAGCTTTTGTTTGCACATAAATTCCCGGGATATTATTTCCCGCTTTAAATAAATTATAATTATCTTCATTAGTAATTACTAATACTTTTCCTTCAGCTTTTAGGTTTGATAGAATAGAAACTAATGTTTTTGTTCTAAAATCTTCTAAAACAAATTGATCAATAACAACGATTCTATTATTGTTTAATCTATCAGATAATAAAGACTTAACAGCTATTTTAGCAACTTTCTTATTTACTTTTACAGCGTAACTTCTAGGCTTCGGTCCAAAGACAACGCCACCACCACGCCATTGAGGAGCTCTAATAGTTCCTTGTCGCGCACGTCCTGTACCTTTTTGTCGCCAAGGTTTTCTACCACCACCACGAACTTCACTACGTCCTTTGGTGCTACTGGTTCCTTGACGCATAGCGGCTCTTTCAGCGTTTACCACATCATAAACAACTTGCATGTTTGGCTCAAAAGCAAAAACTTCTTTGCTTAATTCAAGTTTGCCAACTTCTGCACCTGATTGGTTTAATACAACTATACTAGGCATCTTTATTTCTCCTTCCCTAAGCTAACGCTTCTGGGTTAATGACAGAAGGTGCTTTCTTAACTGCATTCATTACAACAACAAATGAGTTTTTCGCTCCTGGGACATTACCTCTAATTAGCATTACATTTTTTTCTAAATCAATTTTAACAATTTGTAAGTTTTGAACAGTTACTTGTTCTCCACCCATTCTACCAGCTAGTTTACGACCTTTTTTAATTCTAGCTGCAGCAATATCACCCATTGAACCAGTTCCACGGTGATATCCAGATCCGTGAGCCATTGGGCCGATGTGGAAATTCCAACGTTTAATTACGCCCTGATAACCTTTACCTTTACTTGTTCCGGTTACATCAACTATTTCACCTTCAGTGAATATATTTGCTCTAACCTCTTGACCTACTTCAAAGACAGCCATTTGTTCCCCAGCGAATTCTTTGATGAAGCGCTTAGGGGTAGTTTCTGCCTTTGCGGCGTGTCCTTTTTCAGGATTATTAATGCGACTTGGTTTTTTGTCGTCAAATCCTATTTGTACTGCTTGATACCCATCAGTATCAATTGTCTTTTTTTGTAACACAATATTTCCTTCAACTGCAATAACAGTTACAGGAATAAGTTCTCCCTGTGTTGAAAACACTTGTGTCATACCAATTTTTTTACCTAAGATTCCTTTGGCCATGAGTTTTTCCTCCTTTACTCATTATTTCAAAATAATGTCAACACCAGCGGGTATTTCTAGATGAATTAATGCATCCATTGTTTTTGGTGTTGTTTCTACAATGTCAATTAGACGTTTGTGTGTTCTTCTTTCAAATTGTTCCCGACTATCTTTGTACTTGTGCGGTGAACGAATTACCGTGAAGACTTCTTTTTCTGTTGGAAGTGGAATCGGTCCTGATACTTTCGCACCAGTTCTTTTTGCCGTTTCAACAATTTTTTTCGCAGACTCATCAATAAGTCTATGATCGTAAGAAATTAACTTAATTCTTAAAGCAGTTTTTGCCATGTTTTTTTCCTCCTTTTCGCATCCATTTTAAATGTAGCTTCGACTCAATACGAATTCCCTAATAACAAGGACTTTGGCAACGCGTCCGTGTGTATCAGCAACCTCGCACATCAACATCTCTTTCTAACCTTATGTATTATACTAAAAGCATCTAGTAAAGTCAACTTTTTTTTAAAGTTTTATTTTGAGGATAACTCTCGATACTTGAGCATATTAAAAACCCCAGTTAATTCACTGGAGTTTTGGTGTCGTTTACGCCTGATTTAATTTAACATTATCGTAGATGTCTTGAACATCATCGATTTCGTCCATCATTTCTCTAAATCTTTCATATTTTTTAATATCATGATCTTCCGTTAGTTCCACAAAGATTTGTGGGATCCAGGTTGTTTCATCTTCCTCAAACTCAATTTCTGGAAATTTAGCCTGCAAAGCATCTCTTATTTTAGCATACTCCGTTTGCGGAGCATAAACCGTAACAAATTCTTCATCGGTCTCAACATCATTAACATCGCAATCAGCTTCAATTAAGACATCTAAGACCTCTTCATCTTCATATCCTTTAAAAGTAAAGATCGCTAGATTATCAAACATGTGCTCAACACAGCCAGATACCCCGAGTTTAAATCCACATCTTCCAAAAGCTGTTTTTACTGATGTATAGGTTCTATTAACATTGTCGGTTAGACAATCAACAATTACCATTGAACTATTGGGGCCAAACCCCTCATAGCGAATAAAGTTAAAGGCCTCGTTAGTACCACCCTTAGCTTTTTCAATCGCTCTTTTAATAACATCCGCAGGGACACTATTCTTTTTTGCTCTTTCTATTTCTTTCTTTAGTGTTGGGTTTAAATCAGGATCAGGGATGCCAGATTTTGCTGCAACATAAACAGCCGTTCCATATTTAGCATTATTCTTACTTTTAATCGCCGCCGTTTTTGCCATTGAAGCGGCTCTAACTTCATGTGCTCTTCCCATAATTAAATCTCCTGTTTTCTTTTTATTATTAATTTATTATAACACGATTAGCAAAGAAATGAAAGTTTTTTCTCATATGTTATCAAATTTTTCTTAATAATTACTAAGTTCTTTTAATCTTCTAAATACCTTTTTAGATAACGAGGGTTTATTTTGCCAATTTCTAAAAGGATTAAGACATCAATGCTTTTAAAGGCAACATCAATATAAGCCCCTTCACCAATTGTTGCCCACAAATTAAGATATCCCTTAACTAGTGGTGGCATTTCTTTTTTCGCCATCGCTAGATCGGTTTCATTTTCTGGCAACAACGCTAAATCACAACGCGAATTGGCGCGGGCAAAAGTTCTTATCTCGGGACTCGACAGGTGGTTATAATACAAACAAGAAAAGCTATGTTTATATAGATTCGGATTTATTCCATGAAAAGAAGCCATCCCAAACAAAAATTTTACTTTCACAGATAAAGCATATCTAATTACCGCTTTCCACAGTAAGCCGATTACCACTCCGTTGCGATACTCTTCTTTAACCACAGCGCGACCAATTTCTAAAATATCGTAATCTTTTCCCTTAATATTATCAATATTAAATTCCTTTTCCGTTAAAAATATTCCCACTTTGGCGACGTGCTCTTTTCTAATTAAGCGGTAGGTCCCAACTATTTCTTTTGTGTTTGTATCAATGGCGATTATGTAATCACAAGTTTCATCGTACTCATCTTTATCAAGACCATCAACGCTCGCTTTATCTTTATCGTAATCAAGAATAAGGCTTTTATATCTTAATTTATAAACTTGCATTTTTTCTTCTGGCGTCTTTGCCATTTTTATCCTAATGTTGCTAACTGTAAATTCTTGCAATTCCATAATTTTTCTCCAAATCGTTTATTAAAGCGTATTCTAACACACTACTTATTTTTTTTCAAGGGGTCCTTCTATTTACCAAATATTCTCGTCACCCTTTTAAGTTTTAAGGGGATGTCCAAATTATAGGGGCATTTTGTCACGCAGAGACCACAATTGACGCATTCGCTTGCGTGGTGACTCATATTTTCATATCGGTCTTGGGCCCAAACGGCCAAACCATAGCGATCAAAATAGCCTTCAAAAACAAAGCAGCTCGGGATATCAATCCCTTGAGGACATGGCAGACAATATCCACAACGACGACAGAAATCTTTGTCTAGCGTTCTTCTAACATCCTTAATGTATTCCATTTCATCTGCTGTCATTTCTCCTTTTATAACACTAGCGTTTTCTTTAACTTCTAAAACACTCGCCATTCCCGGAATTGCTACACTAATAAAATCAGCATTCAAAATAAACTTTAAAGCAGTTTTACCGTTTTCAATTGCTCCGCCGGCTAAAGGTTTCATTACAATAACACCGATATTTTTTCTTAACGCCCGTTTGAATAAGTTTTCAGCTTTTGTTTCAATAATGTTATATGAAAACTGAATTGTATGAAACGGACAAGTATCAATTATCTTTTCCAAGAAGTCAAGGCTATGTGATGTTATCCCAATATAACCAATTTTACATGCCGCCTTAGC
This sequence comes from Bacilli bacterium, assembly GCA_035270985.1. Lineage (GTDB taxonomy): Bacteria > Bacillota_I > Bacilli_A > ML615J-28 > CAG-698 > JAAYBG01. The sequence goes on from DATESD010000085.1 coordinate 13,391, forward strand.
TTCTACTAAAGCTTTATAGGCACCTTTGTCGCTCATGACTTCCATATATTCTGCTTCTGTTTTTACATTGTGAAGTTGGTATATATCAATATAATCTGTTTGCAAATTACCTAGACTAATTTCAATATCTTTTTTCATTGCCTCATAACTACGAGCCATTGACTTTGTGCAAACAATAAATTTGTCTCTTCTTCCCAAAAGAGCTTTACCAAAGTATTCTTCTGAACAAGTATAACCACGAGCGGTATCAATAAAATTTATTCCGCTTTGTAACATTTCATCAACAATTTTATTAGCTTCTTCTTGCGTCGTTCTTTGGATGGGAATTCCTCCTAGGCCTATTTCGCTGACCATTAAACCAGTTTTCCCCAATTTTCTTTTATTCACTATTCTCACATCCTAACATCTTTTTGTGTATGACTGTATACTTAATTTTACCGTTGATTCGTTCCGAAGAAAACAGTTCATAACTCCTAACTTCAGAACAAATATCAAGATCCCATTCTAAGTTTTTATTTGCTTCTCTTACTAAGGTTATATGGGGATAAAAATCTCGTTTTTCAATATTAAAACCTTTTTCAAATAGTTCTCTAGCAAGACCCTCTTGAAGCTTTTGCAGTTCTTCCGTCTTTTCTATTTCGAGAATAAGCATATCCTTAAATCTTTTTATTTTATTAATTTTAAGGAAAAAACATTCCTGGACTATTTCCTCCATTGCCGTTTTAATAGTTTTCTCATCTGCTGTTTCACCAATAAAAGCCAAGGTCAAATGAATATTGTTGATGTCAGTATAATTACCACTTACCCCTTGTGCTTGCAATGTTTTTATCATTTTTTGCAAATTCAGTAGCGCTTTCTTATCTGGCTTTATTCCTAGAAATAACCGCATCGCTTTAACCTTTCTAAAACCACTAAAAATGGAATGGCTTATTTTAACCTCTTGTTTTAATAATAAAATCCTTGGGAATACTCAGCTTAAAACTAAATTCTTTCTTTGTTCGCGGATGAACGAATTGTAAACTCTGAGCAAAGAGCATCATTTTTTCTTGCGGTTTTCCATAAATTTTATCGCCAATTATCGGATGTTGCAAATGACTAAAATGCACTCTTATTTGATGTGTTCTTCCCGTTATAATTTCTGCTTCAACTAAACTTTTTTCGTTATTGTTTTGTATCGTAGCATACTTTGTCACCGCCGGCTTTCCCTTTGGGGTAACAATATAGCAATTTGCTAGATGGCGGTTTTTGCCGATATTCAAAGTAATCGTCCCCTCTAGTGGGCTTAAAACACCTTCTATGACCGCTAGATATTTCTTTGTTATCAACATTTCTTCCATTTGAAAACTTAAGTAAGCTAGCGCTAGGGGGTTTTTGGCAAACATAACTAAGCCCGATGTTTCAACATCTAGGCGGTGGATACAACTTGCTCCGCTAAAGTCACCATTACTTTGCAAATAAAAATTGACAGCCCCTGTTAATGTATTCCCTCCGGTGCCATCGCTATGGACTAATAACCCCGCCGGCTTATTGACCAAAAGGATATCTTCATCTTCATAAGCAACTTCAATACTGTAATCCCATAAGTCAAGCGGATTTTCTGCTAGACAGCTAAAATCAATTTCAATCTTGTTGCGCGGATATGTTTTCGTGTTTTCTGTTGCCACAACACCATTAACTAAAACAGATTTTGTTATTAGCAGCTTATATATCTTCGCTTTCGCTAGTTTGTATTCAGAGAAAAAATCTTTAATCATCTGCTCTTTATTGTTTATTATTATTGTTTTCATCGTTTAACAACTCCAAAATTTCTTTTTCATCAAGCACAATAATGTTGCACCCTTTACTTTTATATAATTCAACTTGTACTATTTTCTCCTTGGGGCAGTTTTCTAAGGCCACAAAGTAATCTAAACTTCTGTTTATTCCTTTTGCTAGAAAAGCTCCCGAAATCATTAGCTTTTCAACAAGCACTTTTTTACTCATTGATTTTGGTTTCCCGCCAAAAGCAAAAATTTTATCGGCAACCGCTATTCTCTTTTTAATATCTTCTTCTCGAGCTTTTTTATATTCGCCCGTTGAACTCCAATATTTATTTAGATTATACCCACCAAAAACTAAGCCTAAAGATTGGTAAAGTTCTTCTTCTGTCGCCACATTTTTTACTTTCTTTGCCCGCTCAATAATTTTCACACACACTCTTGCGTCGCTTAAAGCATTATGATGGTTATGGTTGGTATCTAAATAACTAGCTAAGGTATTTAAGCGACAATTCGGTAATTCGTTTTTCCAAATCCTTTGTGCCACCCTTAACGTACAGCCGGTTTTAATATTCGGAATATCAAGGTTATATTTTTCAACTAAGGCTCTTAGAATAGAAATGTCGAAGGCCGCATTATGGGCAAAAACTAAAGTGTTTTGAAAAAAATGTTTAATCTCCGGCCATAGTTCGCCGAAGGTTTTTGCATCTATCACCATCTCCTCCGTAATCTTATGAATAGTTATGTTGAAATCAGAAAAATGTTGCTGAGGATTAATTAAATACTCTTTTTCAAAAATTATTTTATCGTTCACTACGGCAGCAATTCCGATGCTACAAGCACTCGTTAATAAAGAATTAGCTGTTTCAAAGTCGATTGCTACATAATCCATTTTTTTACCTCATCTATAAAAGTATATCACACCTTATTAAAAAACCGAATCTTAATGATTCGATTTTTTTGTTTCATTTTCTATTCAACAATGTAAACAACTCCACGCCAGAAGCCTTCAAAAACATCTAGGGGGAATTTATAATAGACAAACAATCCTGCACCAAAACGAGAATTTATGTTCGGATCATTACAAATAACATAGGTTCTTCCATTTACCACTTCATATCCGCGCACAACGATTAAATGCCCACCCGTTGTATATAAACCAGTATCACCTTTAATACTTGCTCCGACAGGACCAACTGTTGCTAAATGATATTTTAATTCATTCCAAGAATACATTCTTTGGACATAGGCATCAAGACCAAAAGCTCCTATAGTAACAGTATTGTAAACCCAGTTTCCATATGTCGGGTTATTGTGCCCGCGGTCAGCGACAAGGCTAGCAATATAGCGGTGTTCATATTGAGAATCATTGTCAGTAAAATTAAACCCCTTATATTTCAGCAACATTGTTGAAGTCGTTGCACTACATATTGAATTCCCGATTTCTGGCACTTCATTTTGATTTAACATTGGCACATTATAATCAACCTGTAACGGTAAATTCGTTGTGTTTACTGGATAGCTATAGTTAGGTATATTTAAGGTAACCGCAACTAGAGATAAAGCCGGTGAATCACCATAAGGAGCTGTCCTCCTTAAGGTAACTTTATATTGGAAAGCTGTTCCTTTATACGGAGAATTGACTTTTATTTCATCGGTATTCATATAAACTCGCGTATCTGTTTGATTATAATACAAGTTATTTCGCCCTAAGCCCCAAACACCATACGTAAAATATACGCTCCAAGCATCATTTGCTCTTACTTTTATTTGCAATTCACAAGTGGCCGTTGTACTAGAAATAGCGGCCCATGAAGCAACTAATTCAGTAAAACTCTTCGTATCAAAAACTTGCGACTCATAAGTACCTTCCGTTGCTCCCGCAACTAATACTAATTTATCGTTCCTTTTTTCTAAGTTTGTCATATTCGCTTCAAGATAACTTGCCGCTCTTTCAACAAAGATGTGATCTAATTTCTTTTCGTTTTCTTCCATAATTTTTGTTTTCACCTCAAACACTACTTCTATTGTTTCTTCCCCGCAGGAAAGGCTTACTGTTAATATTATTTTTTCTTCGAA
>DATESD010000086.1:0-2183 GCA_035270985.1 Bacilli bacterium
CATCAGTCCCTAATACACTAACATAATCATACTTTTCCTGAAGGACATCGATTAATTTATAGATGATCTTTTTCTTTGATTTTAAGTACTTAGAAAATTTTCCTACCATTTTGCACCTCTTCTTTATAGCCTTAATTATAGCATTTATGACTTTCTTATTCAATGAAAAATATATATTAAATGTGATATCAAAACCTTCTGTTTAAAACTTTAAAAAAACAATAATTTTTTTTAATAATTTACATCAATTAGCAATTCTTACTCTTTTATTGCTGCTTTTTATCCTAGGAAAAGTTCTACGATTCTAGGCTCTCTAATCTTGTTTTTTTTAAAAAAATATGTTATTCTAGTAGCGGTGAAAATTATGAAAAAAGGTTATTTGATTGCCATCGACTTAGATGGTACTGTTATTACTGGTTTTGATAACTATGATAAAAAAAGCTTTGAACTCTTAAAAGAGTTATCGCTTACTAATAAAGTTGTTATTGCGACTGGACGCCCATATCGTTCTAGCAAATATTATTATGATATTTTAAAGCTTAAAACACCGTTAATTAATTATAATGGTGCTTTAATTCATAATCCGTTTGACAAGTTCTTCCCTAAATATATGTTAACTATTCCTCGTGAAGCATTGTTTGATGTTATTAACCGCAACCAAGACATTCTTATAAACTTGTTCTGTGAAATCGAAGATGAGATATATCTTTGGAAAAATGAAGATGTAATTGTCCCTTACCTACACGTTGATGGGGGAAATCTCCATGTTGGGGAACTTAGAGATATTTTACCAGCTGATTCTAATGGCGCAATAGCTATTTTAAAGCTTGGTTCAGAAGAAATTCTCCAAAAATTTATTGATGAAAATTATGCCAACACTTTAAAAATTAGGTTTTGGGATAATGATCAATTTGTAGTTTCAGAAATTTATAATCCGCAAGCAACAAAAGGCTTTGGTCTTAACTTAATTGCCAATTATTACGGTATCCCTCGCGAGAAAATTATTGCCATCGGTGATGGTCATAACGATATCGAACTTCTCCAAGAAGCAGGGATCGCAGTTGCGATGGGTAATTCTCATCCCGATTTAAAACAAATAACCGATGTTTATACTGAGGATGTTAACAACAATGGTGTTTATCATTTCCTTTATAATTTTTTCAAAAAATAAACGGACTAAAAAAGTCCGTTTTTATTTAAAAATACCCATCTTTACAATCATCGCTTTTTGTTCATTAACTAGGTATTTTACTACTTCATCAACTAATAAAAATTCTGGTTGCATATAGATCTCAATTATATCATTTCTGGCATAAGCGTTATCAACAGAAGCTTCGATCAGCACATATATTTTTGAAACAGTGCTATTGAAATAAATCCTTTGGGTAACGATTCCATTGACATTTGTTAAGGAATTAGCATTATTACTCGTTCGTGCCGGGACAAAATTAACTAAATCATAAGAAATAGACACCGCATAATTTACCGTCTTCCCCCCATAAGAAATGGCGTTCCAGACAATGTCAACATGGTCTTGATCATAAATATAGGCAGCCCCGTTAACTTCCTTATCATTTATTTTTAAATTCCCAAAAATTCCCAAATAAGCATAAACATTTTTCTCAAGAACTGCCGAATACCCAACCTTGTTTGCCGCCTCTGCTTTTATTCTAAAAAAGTAAGTTTTCGCGGATATTGGTAGTCTATAATTAACAAAGCTATTAACTTCTTCACTAGCTAACGATGTCGCCGCGGTTTCCCAAGTAATATTATCACGGGAAATTTGCAATTCATATGTTACGTTACTAGCTTTAATATTATTCCAGATAAACTTCACTTTTTCATTTGCACACAAATCGCCAATAACAATAAAGTTATTAATTTGCCCTAAAGCCGAAACTATCGCAAAACTATCTTGAAAAGTTTCGCTTTCACCTAAGTTGTTACTTGCTTTAATCCGGTAGTGAATCGTTCCGGACTCTCTATCTATCGGCAGGCTAACTACTATTTTATCATTTTTATCAATTGCATAGGCTAATTTTAGCCACTCTTCTTGATTATATGAATATTCAAAATCATAAGTTATTTCATCGCCGTATAAATAAGATAATTTATCCCATTTTATATTGATTACTTCTTGATAGAAAACATTGTCTGTAACTAGAACATTTTCTATTTCCCCA
>DATESD010000087.1:0-4250 GCA_035270985.1 Bacilli bacterium
ACGGCAAACTTTGTTTTGTCGATATGATAAACATTATCTGCAGGTGATAAGACTTCACTTTCATCAACATAATCGATTTCTAAAGCTTCCAAAATTTGGGCCTCGACAAAATGTCCAATTCTTACCTTTGCCATGACAGGAATAGTCACAGCGGCTTGAATCTCTTTTATTAATTTTGGGTCGCTCATGCGAGAAACGCCACCAGCTGCTCTTATGTCAGCGGGTATTCTCTCTAATGCCATAACAGCGCAAGCGCCAGCTTCTTGAGCGACTCTTGCTTGTTGAGCGCTAGTAACATCCATAATGACGCCACCCTTTAGCATTTGAGCTAATTCTTTGTTAAGTTGATAACGATCATTCATATTCTTACCTCTTATATTTTTTTAAAATTATCTATTTTATTACTAGTATTATACTTGTAATTGATAACTTTTAAATAAACACTTATAAATAATAAGGCAGTTAATAGTTAATACTTGCTTGTTCGGATGCTCTTTTTCAATATTATGCCTTGTTAAAATAAAAAAGGCAGTTGGAGAAAAAAACTTTACACAGGCATTTGATAGATTAAGAATAGTCTCGGTGTTTGTTTAGGGGGACATTATCATGAAAAATGTCGATTGGTTTTAATTAAAATCAGTTTATTCTTTTGTTTGGTGAATCACAATTTGCGGATAAGGAATTTCAATATTATTTGCCTCAAGTGTTTCCTTAATGAGTTTTCGCAAATCTCTTTCGATACCATAATGCTGTTCATTAAGTGTTTTGACTGTGATGCGAAGGTCAACACCATTGGGGCCTAGATTCATCACTCCAGAGACAGTTGGATCCTCAAGCAACACTTCTTTGTGTTTAGAACGAAAAGATGGAAAAGCATCGTTTAAAACAGATATAGCTTTGTTGATGTCTTCTTTAAAAGAGATACTGAATAAAACAACTGCTACTGAAGGATTTTTAGAATAATTAATGAAAGTGTTAATATCACCATTATTCAATACTTTAATTTCCCCTCGCCAATTTCTAAGTCTTGTTGTTTTGAGCCCAATATCGGTGACAGTGCCTTTAAAACCAGCGACTTCAATAACATCTCCAACATCATAGTGATGTTCAAAAATAATGAAGAAACCTGCAATTAAGTCTTGAATAAATTTTTGGGCTCCCAAACCAACGACTAAACCCACAATACCAAGTCCAGCAAGAGCTGGAAGAACATCAACCCCCCAGATAGCAAGAATGATAATTATGCTAATGATAGCAAGTGAATAGTTAATGATACTAAAAATAACTTTTGACAAAGTTTTACGCCTTTTTTGTAGAGCTCCGGGTTTATCCCCAATGCGCTTTAAGGTGATTTTGGATATTCGCAAAATCAACATCCAAACAAAGATGACAATTGTTGTGCCAATAAGTGCTGGCACTGAAGTTGTGACAAAAGCGACGAAATCATCCCAAAACTGTGTAAGGACGAGGACAATGTCATAATTCCATATCCATACGATGCCAAAAGCGCCGGCAAGGAAAACAATTAAAGAGCTAAGAAACAACAAAACGAGCACCCATTTTTTGATTGTTTCTTCTCTTCTTTTTATAAATATTCTTTCTAAAACAAAAAGTGTAATGGTAATAGCTACTATCGCAACAGTCAAGATAATTTGCAATGTTAAATTCATAATATTCCTCCAAATTATAAGAAAATTATAACATATAACTTTTTTCGATGTTGGCAAATGTCCTATGGACAGATTTCCCATTTGCAGTTAAGTTAAGTGATTCCATTGATCAAGAATGGTGGTTATCCATTTTTTGCAGCAAGTTTTTACTAGTGAATGATATGCTCAAAAAAACTGAGTGAGAAATCTTCTTTGAAGTATGCTAAATTTTCAGTAATTTACTTTCGTGTTTGAGTATTTGTGTTGTCTGGTAAAATTACAAGTGTCGAATTTGTATTGACAACAGGCATTCTAATCATTTAAAAGAGATACGATTGATACAATAGTGTCAGTCCTTTTCTTTTAAGAATTAGTGGTCCCTAAACAAGGAAAAAATGATTTAAAAGCCTCTTTATGTTAATCCTATTTCAAAAGTTCTCATTATGTTTGTAAAGTTTGCTTTTTTACAATATGATTTCATCAGCACATTCATGAAGTGCAAAAAAACGAAGGTAAAATTATGGATTGGAATGCATTTTGGAATTCGATTTGGAATATTAATACACTGTGGATTGTTTTAGAATTTTGCGCTATTGTGTTGGCAAAAATTGTTGAGGTTTCGATTGGCACCTTGAGAAGCATTTTAATCGTAAAAGGTTATAGAAAAATCGCTGTTCTATTGTCGCTTGTTGAAATCGCTCTTTGGGTATTTGTGGCTTCGCGCGTAATTGTTGGTCTAACCGAATCTCCTTATAAAGGTATTGCCTATTCGTTGGGTTTTGCGGCGGGTGTTTGGTTTGGGTCTATTTTAGAAGAAAAATTGGCTTTTGGAAAAATACTCATTCAAGTTATCACTACAGAAGATAAAGGAAACATTATTTGCACAACTCTACGTTCTCAGGGATTAGGTGTGACAACCATGGATGCCGAAGGAAAAGATGTAAAAAGAAAAGTCTTGATGATTTATATAAATCGGCGAGGCAGTAAAGAAATAAGCAAAGAGATTTTAACTATCGATCCAAGTGCGATGATTGTTAAAAACGATATATCCAGTCTTACTGGAGGACACATTACCAAAATTGGCGGTCTAATAAAAAAATAACTTTTGCCGTTAAAAACCCTCATTTGCTTTCATTAGTAAACTTTAATTATCAAATAAAGAGTTTTTTATCTCTAGATTAGTAAAATAATCCCCATCATGGGGATTATTACATAAAATTTTAGGAGCTTATTTGAACTTAGCTTTATGACATTCGAGCTGTAATTTGTCTGTTCCAAATGGATCAAAGACATACTTTTCAGGAAGCAATTCAGTAATGGTAATTTGCATCTTTGGATTATCGCAAATATAGACTTCATTGACAGTTAGTTTCTCACTACTCAAATACACAAGCACATCACCAATAATCATAAAGTGCTTTTTCTTCGGAAGAAACTTCTTTCCATACTCAACGAATTCTGGAGTCAAATTGGCGAATTCCCTAGCAAGAAATTCTCGGCGATTAGTAAGCAGAACGGTATCTTTCTTTTCTTCTGGCATAATGGTCTCCCAACTTTCTAGTAGATATAAAACAACTACTATAAAAATTATAAAGGTTAAAATTAGAGTAGTAAAGAGCACTCATTGTTATAAGCAAGTTAAAATAAGGTTTTACTTTGTTATTTTTTAGTATTTAATAAGTAGAACAAAAAGCTGATAAAATCTTGCTTTATTTATCAATCAGTATAAAGAAGAACCTTTGATTAAAGAAGGGTAATAAAAGTATTCTTTTTATAAGCAATTATAGACACATTGCCGTTATCGGCATAGAATATAAGCATGGAATATTTATCTGTTCAACAAATATCAAAAAAATGGAAATTAGCTCCACGAACTGTTCGATTATACTGTCAAAGTGGGAAAATTCTAGGAGCGAAATTAATGGGAAAGACATGGATAATTCCTGAAAATGTAACAAAGCCAATCACTGAAAGAGTAAACAATATAGTTGAAATTTATCCTGACAAAGGTATTAAAAATGTAATAATTGTCGGTGGTGGAATTAGTGGAGTTTTTGCGGCGATTCGAATTAAGGAAAAGCATCCATCATATAAGGTTTCTATATTTGAAAAGAATAACAAACTATTGCGAAAGATATATGCGACCGGTAATGGAAGATGCAATTTTGCCAACCAAGGAAATTTGAAAAACAAATATAATCATGAGGGTTTTGTTTTGCCAATCATTGAGAGTTTCTCAAGTTTCGAGATTACCCAATATTTCGAAAGAATTGGAATCAAATATAAGTCGGTCAATGACTTGCTATACCCGTTGAGTGATACTGCAGAAACAGTTGCCCTGATGCTTAATAAAAAAGTTGATGAGTTAAAGATTAAAGTTCATCTTGAAGAATTAATGGTTGACTATTCTTCAACCACCTTAATTACTGATAAAGGAACATATCCTTTTGATAATTTGATCATCGCAAGCGGGGGCAAAGCCTCTCCTCAATTCGGTAGTGATGGAAGCATATTTGCTGTATTAAAAAAGCATGGTTACTCTCTAGTTGATCCAAAGCCATCGCTTTGTCCAATTAGGGTTAAAGAAAATGTTAATTTAGT
>DATESD010000088.1:0-30102 GCA_035270985.1 Bacilli bacterium
ATAATAGATTTCTTTACTGAAGGACAATTTGCTATAAATTATTTGGATGATTTAAACATACTAGAATATAAAACGCTCGAAGGTATTACCAAAACGACAGCCAGTCTTAATTTAAAGGATCAAGAAATTCTTTTAAATGAAAAATATTATGACGCTATTAAAGCAAGTTTACCAGGAGATAAAGGAAAAATAAAATTTTCTGAAAACTATAAAGTACAATATACAATAATCGGCACCTTTTCTTTAGAAAAAGGAGCATTCGTCGCTGTTGAAAATGTTGATTCAATGCTCATTGATATTTATTTATCAACGGGAGAGATAAGGTTCATCACAGAGCAAAAGGAAGTTGTTAAAGAGTATTTGGATCAAAGAGAGCTCAAGTATATCGATAATTATAAAAACGATTATGAAAACTATATTTCCTCCAAAGCTCGAACGACAACAACACTGTTAGTGTTTTCGACAATGATGTTAGCAACATCATTAATCTTCTTATATTTCTTGATGCGCTCACGCTTAATTACAAGAGTTTATGAAATAGGCGTTTACCGGTCTTTGGGAATTAAAAAATCAGATGTTTATAAGACATTTGTTTCCGAAGTATTTCTTTTAACGCTATTTAGTTCAATGATCGGTTATGTGTTAGGTTCTATAGTTATTGCCAACTTAGCTTCTAAACTTATATTTTCTTCTTTCATTAGTTATAACTGGTTTTTAGCAATCCTGGCCTTAGCCTTTATCTGGCTAATCAACTTTCTAGTTGGACTATTGCCTGTGGGAAGGCTTTTACAGAAAACACCAGCGGAAATACTGTCTAAATACGATATATAAAGGATGACTAAAAAAAATCATCCTTTTTTCTTTTTCACTATGGAAGATATATTGACATATTTTGTTTAAACGAGTATAATAAATATTACTAAAAGAGGAGATAATTATGTTCTTAAATCTTTTTAAAACAATAGGTATTGCGACATCGATAGTTTTTTGCTTGATACTATTAGTTTTACTGCTATGTGTCCTTAAAGCTGTTTTTTTGCGCAACAAAGAAATAAAAATATTACCGAAAAATGATATTGATAAAAATATCCGTTTTGAGTATGGAAAAAAGTTATTAGCCTTAGTTGAAATAGCAACTAGTAGTAATGATGCTGCGGAACGATATCATGAATTTCGCGAAAAACTAAAAAAAGAATATCCTCTTATTCATGAGAATTTCAACAAGGAAAGAATAGATGGAAATGCCGTCTTCACATATAAAAAGAAAATAGAAAACGCGCCGAACATTTTATACGCCACTCATATTGATAGTAAAAGCATTTTGAAGAAGCCTTATATGACGCAAAGGCATTTATATGGTAGCGGAACCTACGATGCAAAATCATTATTATTTGTTTTATTTGAAGCCATTGAAAACATTTTGCGAGAAGATAAAGAATTAAAAAATAATATTGTTATAGTTGTTACAAAAGATGATGAAGATAGTAAACAAGGTGAAGATAAAATAATTCATAAATTCCTGAGAGAAGGTAATTTCTTTGATTTGATTATCGAAGAGGGCAGTGGCATTATGGATCCGATTTCTTCAGGATTAAGAAGCCATCATGCTTTTATTGGCATCGGCGTCACCGGAGAAGTAACGTTTCGCTTTAAAACAAGTAAAGCGGTTAAAAGCGAAGCCCGCTTACAAAACTTTATTTTTGAAATTTCTAATAGCCAAATTTTTAAATCAAAAATTGATAAGCAAACGCGAACAACGATTAAGGCTATTGCTCGAGACATGACGTTTACAAACCGCATAATTTATAGTAATACTTTTGTTTTTCGCCATCTAATAAAAATATTTATTGATAATGATCAAGTAGAACTTTCACGAGTCTTAAAGACACAAGTTAATGCGGGTTTGATTAAAAATAATGAAACCGATTATTATGTTGATGTTGTCTTTGAACTAGCTAATCATGATAGCATTGCCGATGTCTTATGTGTTCTCGACAATTATATGGTGAAGTATAGTATTGACTACGAAATGATAGCTAGTATCGACGGAACAAGAACAACGGCGACGAACACTAAAGCTTATAAAACAGTAACTAGAGTCATCAAGGAAAATTACAAGGAAGTATATATCGCTCCATGGATCATTACTTCAATATCACAGAATCGAGAATATGATCGAGTAAGTGATAATGTGATTAGGTTTTCTCCGCTTTTTTATTCTCACAACGCAAAAATTAACCGTAAAACAAGTAATGAATATGTATCGCTAAACTCACTTGCCAAAGGCGTCCAATTTTTTGAAAAACTAACAAGAGAATACACAAAGAGGTAAATAGATGATTTGTAATAATTGTAAAAAAGAAATAATTGATAACGAAACTTATTGCCCTTATTGCGGCTATAGTCAAACTCAAGAAATAGGGGTAGAAAAACCAGCGCAGTTACCAGTAGCAAATGGTGGAGAAAAGATAATTTTGTTAATTGCTAGTTTGTCAGTAATTTTGTCAATCTTACCGCTAAGTTTAGTAATAATAGTTCTTGGTGTTTTATTGGGCTTGAGTAGTCTAATCATTTCTATTTTTCAAACAACTAGAAAAAAACATAGTTTGTCAACATTAACAATAATTGCTTCAGCAGTAGGGTTTGCCTCAAACATTAGTTGGCTTTTATTTGTAATGTATATGCTATAAAAAAATAGCAGTTAAATACTGCTATTTTTTTTGATTTCATTTGCTAAACGGGTAAGGTTCTCAGGGCTTAGTTTATTTTCACCGAATTTGATTTGAATGCTATCGCCGTCGTACCTGGGGATAATATGAATATGAAAGTGATTTACTGTTTGACCAGCAATGATACCGTTGTTGTTTAAAACATTTATGCCCTTTACATTAGGTAAAGATTTTAATGCCTTTGATAATCTAATGACAACTTTAAATATATCATTACTATCGTCAAGGGCAAAAATAGATTCACAATGAGTCTTGGGAATAACTAAAAGATGACCGATTGTTGCTTGTGACAAATCAAGGAAAGCCAAAAAAGAATCATCTTCATAGACTTTATAGGATGGGATTTCTCCGGTTGCTATTTTACAAAACACACACATGTTGTTTCCTCCTAGGATACTAATTATATAAAAAAAAGTGGAGAAAAGCAACTATTGTGCTAAAATATAAAAGAGGATGTAAAAATGGTAACAGGAAACAAGAAAATACAAACGATGATTTTGCTAGCTATTTTAGTAGCGCTAGCAACAATCCTCTCGTACATAGACGGCTTGATTTCGCGGATTGCTTTTTCTTTTTTACCAACAGCGAAAATAGGTTTAGCAAATATCGTCATTCTCTTTGCGATTTATAGGTTGGATTTTAAGAAGACATTAGTTATCGTAATATTGAAGTCTTTTTTAGTCGGATTAATTTTGGGAAGTCCGATTACATTTATAATTAGTATTTGCGCTACCTTGGTAAGTTTTTTGGGAATGTATCTATTAAAAAAAGGACTAAGCGAAAAAGTGACGGCTGTTGGAATAAGTGTTGTTGGCGGAACGCTACATATCATAACGCAATTAATAGTTGTTGCCTTTATCTATAAATTAGGCGAAATTGTTATTAGTTATGGAGCAATTCTTTTTGTTGGATCACTAATAACAAGTATTATTATTGGCTTATTAACTAATAAGCTTGTACAGCACATAAAAGTTGAATAAAACCAAGTAAAATTTAGTTTTATTTTTCAACATTTAAATGCGAGCTGTAAAAAGTTTTTCAAAAAATGTAATATATGATATAATATAACATCAACAAGAAGGAGAAAAGTATGTTTAACAAAGTGCTAAAAGCAATAAAGGATTATGATACGATTATAATCCATCGCCACTCGCGTCCTGATGGTGACGCCTTAGGAAGTCAAGTAGGCTTAAAAGAAGCGATTAAAACAACGTATCCACGTAAGCAAGTTTATGCTGTTGGTGATATTTCGGATAGATATAGTTTTATGGGGGAGATGGATATAATAGCTGATCATCTTTACCAAGATGCATTAGTCTTTATTTTAGATACCGCAGAAACTTTTATGATTAGTGATGATCGATATAAAAAAGCCAAGTATGTTATTAAAATAGATCACCATATTTATAAAGAATCTTATGGAGATTTAGCAATTGTTGATACCGAATATGAAAGTTGTGCAGGATTAATCGCGGACATGATATTTGCCATGAAATTAAAACTTAATGAAACCGCCGCAAAAGCCCTATATACCGGCTTAGTTACCGATAGCGGAAGATTTCGTTATGAGTCAACGACAACACGAACATTCCTTACTGCCGCGAGGTTATTAGAAACAAACTTCAACATGCTTGAGGTTTATAATAATCTCTACTCTGATGATTTAGAAATGGTGAGACTACGGGCAAACTTTGTCCTTCGCTTTCAACTAACAAAGAACAATGTTGCCTATATAAAAACAACAACTGCAGACTTAAAGAAATTAGGAATTGATTTTTCTGCTGTTTCCCGGACAATGGTCAACACCATGGCGGGAATTAGAGGCATTGATATTTGGGTGAATTTTACTGAAGATGAAGAAAACAATAATGTTGTTGCGGAGATAAGATCGAGCAAATATAATATTAATGTGATTGCCACTAAATATGGTGGGGGCGGTCATAAAGGTGCTAGTGGAGCCAGTTTAAAATCATTTGGTGAAGCGGATATGATGCTAGAAGACTTGGATAAATTGATGGAAGAGGAAAATAAAAATAATGGAAAATAAAGAAATCAGAAAAGAAATATTAGCGAAGATAATTGCTTATGATAAGATAATTATCTGTCGCCACGTTAGGCCTGACGGTGATTGTCTCGGGTCAACGATAGGCTTAAGAGAGATTTTGCGGGAAAGCTTTCCTCGCAAAAAAATATATAGCATCGGTGATCAAAAAGCAGATTATTTAAGTTTTTTGCCGTCAGAAGATGATAAGTTAGCAGCCGAAGAATATAAAGATGCCTTAGTTATTGTTGTTGATACAGCAAATAGGGATCGAATCGATAACCCTTATTATAATTTAGGAAAAGAAATAATCAAAATTGATCACCATATTCGCGTTGATGATTTTGGAACAATTAATTATGTTGATGAAGAAATACCAGCAACAGCGTGTATAATAACTGAGTTTTATGAAGAAAATAAAGATATCTTAAAAATGAACAAACAAGCGGCTCTAGCTTTATATGTTGGTATTATTACCGATACTGGAAGATTTAGGTATCGGGGAGCAAACGGTAAGGTGTTGCGACTAGCAGCTTTGTTGTTAGACTATGATTTAGACTTAGAAAAATTGTATGCTAATCTGTATTTAAAAGAGGTTTCGTCTTTGAAATTACAAGGTGAAATTTATAATAAATTCAAAACGACGGCTAGTGGAGTTTTGCATATGCGAATTTCCCGGCGAATGCAAAAGAAACACGGATTATTACCAGAAGAAGCGGCGGGGCTAGTGAATAGTCTTGATTCAATAAAGGGCAGTTTGATCTGGATATTTTTTGTTGACCAGCAAGATGGCTCGATAAGAGTTAGGATTCGTTCGCGATTTGTTGCTATTGATAAAATAGGCAAGAAGTTCTCAGGAGGGGGCCATGCTAATGCCGCGGGAGCAACTGTTCATAGCAAAAAAGAAATTAAGCAATTGGTAGAGCTTGCTGATGAAGTTTTGCGCGAGTTTAAGCGTAACGAAGAAGGCTGGTTATGAGAATATTAATAACCAATGATGATGGGATTAAAGCCGAAGGCTTAAAGATATTAGTTGAAAAAGCGCAAAAATATGGCGAAGTATTTGTTGTCGCACCCTTACATGAACAAAGTGCTAAAAGCCATTCTATTTGCGTGCGTAAAGGAATAAAGATAGAGGAAAGCAATTATTTCCCGGGCATAAAAACTTATATTGTTGATTCAACACCGGCCGACTGTGTTCGCTATGCGGCGTACGGTTTAAAAGAGGAATTTGATGTTGTGTTTTCGGGAGTAAATCACGGATTTAATTTAGGTGATGATATAATGTATTCAGGTACGGTAGCAGGGGCTAGCGAGGGGGCCTTAGTTGGAAAGAAAGCCATTGCTTTTTCCAGTCACTGGCAAGGCTATGAAGGGGCACTGGAATATTTTGATGAAGTTATGGAATATATTAATACATTTAAACTATTAGATAAAGCTGATATTTTAAACGTTAATTTTCCTCGCATTGTTGAAGGAATAGCTTTAACACAACAAGGGTATACCCATTACGATTCACACTTTGTTCACGAAAATGGAGAATATTTTCAAAAAGGAACGCCTCATTTTGAGTTAGAAAAGGAAAACATTGATAGTGATGTTTCTGCCGCTTATAATAATAAAATTTCGATTACTCCCTTAACGATTAATAGAACAGATTTATTAGCGTATAAAGCAATTATTCAAAGTTTTAATGATAAAAAACAATAAATATAAACAACTTGAAAAATAAGTATAATAGGTATATAATACTATTATTAAACGGAGGAATATAAATGAATAATAACAATAATGATTCGCTAATAGAAATTGCTTTGCGGGTTATGAAATCAAAAAGAAAAGAACAACCGCTAGCAAAAATATGCAAAGAAGTTTTTGAAATAAAAGGAATTAAAGCAGAAGATGAGCAAAAATATAGAGCTCAATTTCAAATTGATTTTATGCTAAGTGGTTTGTTTATTTGTGTTAGCGAAAAAAAGGGAGTAAAGCTTTGGGATTTAAAAAATCGCCGTCCTTCTAGTTTCCTTGATAAAGAAGGAAACTATGCGGAAGAATTAGATGCCGACGAAGATGTAATCAAAAATGAACTGAGTGATAAAATTGAATTCATTGGCGAAGAAAACGAAGAAGAAATTGAAGAAGATGAAGAAGAAGAAGAAACAACTGATGAAATAGAAGAAGAGTTACGCTCAGGTGGTTATTATGACGGTGAGGCGAAAACTAAGAAAACTTATGACATTGATGAAGAAGAAGATGTAGAAGATAGTTACGATGATAAAGATTTATAAGAGTTGGCCAAGGCCAACTTTTTTAATTTACTATAAGATAAGAAAAATCTTGTTAAATCGTTTTCATTATGATAAAATTATAGTGGATAAAAGGAGCAAAGATCTTTATTATTCTATATTTCAAGGAGGAATGAAATGAAAAAATGGATAACGTTTTTATTAACATTAACATTGATGTTCGTTTTCATCGGTTGTGGTGACCCTGTAGAAGAAGTTCCCGACAAGGAAGATCCAGTAGTACAAGACGTATTACCTTCAACAATCACAATAACAAATGGCGTAGCAACAATGAATGTTGGTGATACTCAAGCACTAACAATTGAAATTACTCCAAGTACGACAACGAATAAGAGTGTAACTTGGAAATCAAGCAATGAAGCAGTTTTAAGAGTAGATTCATCGGGAGGCTTAACAGCTTTAACTGCCGGTACGACAACTGTAACTGTGACATCGAAAGCAAAAAGCAGTGTCAAAGCGACATTAGATGTAACGGTAAGTGCTGTTCACGTTGATGTAGCGTCACTTAGTGTAAGCGGAAGAGATGACGTTGAAGTCGGTAAATCAATAACTTTAATGACGGCCGTACTACCAAAAGGCGCTAATACTGAAGTAACATTTGCTTCAAGCGATGTTGCTATTGCAACAGTTGATGCTAATGGTAAAGTTACCGGAGTAGCTGAAGGTACAGTAATAATAACAGCGGCATCAAAAGAAAATGTTGCGATAACAGCGACTAAAACAGTAGTTGTAAAAGCAGCTAGTTCTGGAGAACCAGAAGAAAATGCTCCAACAAGTGTAATTGTTCAAGGTAGTGAGAACAGTGTATTTGAAGGGAAAAAGATTTCATTTAATGCAACAGTATATCCTGAAGGATCAAGTCAAAACGTAACTTGGCATTCACGTAAAGAAGATGTTGCAACTATTAGTTCCAAGGGTGTAGTAACAGGCATTAGCGCAGGAATAACATATATTTATGCTAAGGCAGTTGCTGATGATACAATTCAAAGCGATTATTTCAAAGTTACTGTTGTGGAATATGTTGAAGTGGTAGTAACATACCCTGATTTACAAGGATATGCAATTCAACTAATGTACCATAGCACTTTCGATCCGTACAGCGAAAAATATGGCGGAAACGACAAGGCAGCTAAACAACAAGCAATCGAAGAAGTTAAATCTTTATATAATGTAACATTCGAATATTCTGCATTTGGAGAAGATGCTTCTTGGGGTCCAAACAGAGTGGCATGGATTAATGGCCAGGCGGAATCAGGAACAACTCCAGTCGATTTTTATGATGTTACAGTTGGTTGGATTAAACAACTAGTTGACGGAAAAGCTGTTGTTCAGCTAGATGAGTACTATTTGAAATGGGGACAAGGTTCAATGCCGTTTGCTGAAAAAGCGGCAACTACTGTGCAAGGTAAATTGTATGGTGTTTCTGAAGGACAAGACCCAACAGCCGTAAATATTGATTTAGGAATTTATTATAATTACGGAATGTTAAAAAAATACAATTTAATTTCACCGGCGCAATTATTCAATGAAGGAACTTGGTCTTATGCTGATTTTTCTAATTGGGTTAAAGCGGCACAAGCAGTATTACCACCGGATACATTTGTTTTATCGGGACACCCATATTACTTTTGGTTTGGAATGGTAAATGCTGGCGGAATTAAGATTACCGACACAGCATCAAAAAATGTCAATATCAAGCATGCTTATGCTCGGCAATCAACTGAGGTTTTACGAGAATTATACCTTGCTGGCGCTTATGAAAAATCGCCAACCTGGGCCGAAACAGATGGAATGTTTATTGAGGGGAAATCTCTTTGTAGTTCTGGTAGCTTATGGTTCGTTCGTCATAGTGCAAGATGGTCAGGAACGCTTTTTGGTGAAGGCAGTACCGAATATGGATATGTTCCATTCCCTTGGCCAAATAACAAAACTAAAGAAGACACAAGAATAAGTACTGGAGGAGATACAGGATTTGTAATGACTGCAAGATCTCGTCCAACATATGTAGATAATGAATCTTTATATAGAGTATTACAAGAATACTTCTTATTATCGAGAAAATATCAACTTGAAGATCCACAATTTGATGCTGATGCATATTTAGAACAATATGCAACGGGAAAATTTGATGATCCACAATCAATCACTGCACTTTTATACTTAAATGATACTAATAAATTAATGTTTGATCCGGGACATGCTTTCTATGATAGTATTTCAGGTTCTCCAATGGGTAGTAACATTATGGGCATTGTTGTAAATGGTGTTGATTTCGATGCATCAATGGATGAGGATATTGATTCATATCGAGTAAAATTCTTGCAATATTATGCATAAATAAAAATTACTTAAGGGCGTTGGAAAAACAACGCTCTTTTTTGTTTTTTAAAAAGAATAATTGATGAAAAAAACAGTTAAAATAACAACTATTTTTGTAGACGAAGATGAGACAAGTTTTCTAAAATAAAAACATCAGTTACGAAAACTGATGTTTTTTGCTGAAATAAGCTTTTCTAAAAGACTAGACAATTTATAAATCCAAGATTTATCATCTGGCTTTTTATTTATTTTTATTATAATTTGCCGACGCCGATATTCAAAGGCAAAATCAGGACTGATGTGATAGGCGGCGATAAACAACTCGTCACCTTTAATATTTAAGGAATCTTTTTCTGGTATTATAATTGTTGCTAAGTGTTTAGCTTCGAGAATATTACTGATGTTAAATTGTTTAAGAAGAGACTCTAAATATTTCTCTTCTATATATAGAAGGATTTCCGGATTAAGCTTGCCAAACCGATCAGTAAATTCAGCAATAATTTTTTCTTTGGTTTCCTTTGATTCGATACTGCTAATTTCTTTATGAATGAGGATTTTAATCGAGTCATCGGGAATATAACTTTCATCAACGTATTTAGAAACTTCAATTTGATATGAAAGTTCTTTCTTTTCAGGAAGACCTTTAACTTTATTTACGGCTTCATCAAATAGTTTCATATACATATCGATACCAATAGAATTTATGAAGCCAGACTGTTCGCTGCCGAGGATATCACCAGCGCCACGAATTGCTAAGTCACGGATTGCGATCCGATAACCACTACCTAATCGTGTAAATTCTTTGATTGCTGAAAGTCTTTTTGCTCCTTGGGTTGTTAAAACTTTATTTTGTTTGTAAGTTAGATAAGCATAAGCGATTCGATCGCTACGGCCTACGCGGCCTCTTATTTGATAAATTTGGGATAAGCCTAGTCGATCAGCGTCATCAATGATTAGGGTGTTTGTGTTGGGGATATCGATACCTGTTTCGATTATGGTTGTACATAAAAGCAAGTCATAATCGCGTTTTATAAAAGCATCAATAGTATCTTCTAAGTCTTCCCTTGCCATTTGCCCATGTCCAATACAAATTCTTATTTCGGGAACAAGGCGTTTCAAGCGTCGATAAACTTGTTCAAGGTCGCTAACGATATTATGCAAGTAGAAAATTTGCCCTCCACGACTGAGTTCGCGGTAAATAGCCTCTTTAATAATCGCATCATTATATTCAAGAACATAGGTTTGAATCGGATACCGATCCTCAGGAGGGGTTTCGATAAGACTTAATTGTCTAATCCCCATAATTGCCATTTGCAGCGTTCTCGGAATCGGCGTTGCGGTTAGAGTTAAAACATTTATATTTGTTTTTAAGCGTTTTATTTTTTCTTTGTGAATAACACCAAAGCGTTGCTCTTCATCAATAATCAACAATCCTAAATCTTTAAAATAAAGATCATCACTTAGTAATCGATGAGTACCAATGACAACATCAATGGTACCATTTCTAAGGCCTTCTAAAACGTTAGACTGTTCTTTTGGAGTAACTAACCTACTTAGTAAAGCAACATTTATGCCATATTTTTCTAAACGATTTTTAAACGTATAGTAATGCTGTCTTGTTAAGATTGTTGTCGGAGCTAGATAAGCAACTTGTTTACCGCCAAAGATTGTTTTAAAGGCCGAGCGGATGGCTATTTCTGTTTTACCAAAACCAACATCGCCGCAAATTAAGCGGTCAATTAAAACTCCGGCTTCCATATCGCTTGTAACTTGCTTGATTATCTTTAATTGGTCTTCAGTTTCTTCATATTCAAAATCTTCTTCAAACATTGTTTGAAAACTATTATCAGGAGGATAAACAAAGCCTTTTTGGTTTTCTCTTTTTACTTGAACGTCGATTAAGTCTTTAGCGATGCTCTCAAGCTTTTCTCTAATTGCTGTTTTTTTCTTTTCCCATTCGGTTGTTCCTAATTTTGTTAACTTAGGAACACTTCCTTCTCCCCCTTGATATTTTTCTAGAAGGACAATTTTTTCAACAGGAATAAAAAGTTCCATGTTTTGATATTGTAACTTAAGGTAGTCATTACGAAGGCCGTTTAATTCCACCGTTTTTAATCCTGCATAGCGACCAATACCGTAATCATAGTGAACAACAAAATCGCCAACTTCTAAATCATCCTTAGAATTAATGGCAATAACGTTTTGGACGACGCTGCGATATTTCGTTTTTCTTAGCGAATGAGTCTTAAATATTTCCGTATCGGTGATAACCTCAATATCATTATAAAACCCATAACTTAAAACTGATTTTGCAAAAATCAAATTAACGCGGCCTTTTTTATATTGCGAAAAATCTTCAATAATATGCGAAGGAATTGAGCGGTCTTTTAAAATCTCATATAACAGGCCAACTTTTTCTTGGGATTCCATTGCTAGGACATATGTTTTTTGGGGATTAGCCGCAAGGTCAGCGCATAGGTTAGGAATATCATTTTGATAGTTAACAATCGGATAGCCATTAAAATCAAAAATTTTATCTAATCTTATGCCTGGTAATGTTTTTTTAAATTCACTTGTGTGAATTTGTTTATCTACGGAATAAAAAATATTAGACAAATCGAAGAAGTAAAATAAATCTAGCTTTTTCGGGATTTTAATAGAATCTAAATAATTTTCTAAATCACAACTTAGTTGTTTAAAACTTTCTTCTATCTTTTGGTAGTCATCATAAACGACAACTTTCTCATCGAGATACTCTAAGAAGCAACAATAGTCGTTACTTATGTATTTTATGTATTTGGACATCTTTTCAGTATTTTCGTAATTTTCCAAGTCTTTCATATCGTTTTCAACAAAGCCAGGAATAAAATCACAACCTTTTGTAATTTTTTCAATTACTTCTTGAATAGGGCGATCAATAATAATTTCATTTAAAGGATATATTTCAAAATAATCTAGTGTAGATGTTGTTTTTTGCGTCGATAAATCAAAATACTTTAATGTTTCAATCTCAATATCAAAAAGATTAATTCTAACAGGCTGGGTATATCCGCTAGAAAAGACATCGATTAATTCACCTCTAACGCTAAACTCCCCGCTGGCGGTTGTTGTTGCTGTTCGTTTGTAGCCCATCTTTACAAGGCTATTAATAAAATCTTGGGGGACTAGAGCATCCCTTAACTTTAATTTTATTATCGCTGAAGACCATAATTTTTTGCTGATAAGAGGTTTAAGGAGGGCGGCAGTATGAGTGACGATAATTTTTGGTTCATTATTAACAATACTTTTTAAAGTATTTAAGCGTTCTACCTTGAAGTCACTACTAATCGCCGCAATCTCTAAAGCGTGAAATTCATCAACAACATAAAGGTTGACATTATCTTGGCCAGCCAGATGGCAAAGCGCTTCATAAGCTAGGTTAGCTTTATAGACGTTGTTGGCAACATAAACGACAAAAGAACCACTTCTTAGAAAAGTGGCATGTGTTAATAGATAATTATGATTTTTTGTTACCCCTGTCAGGAAGAAATTAAATTTTTCCTGTTTAGAATCTTCAAGGAAAGAAGATACATTAGGGTTTTTTGTGAAGAGGTTATAAATACTATTCATTTTTATTATACCTATTCATAAAGTTTTCAAAATTATTATTTATAAACGAAGTAATAATTTCATTGGCCTTTTCTAAGACTAGCGAAATTGTAATGCTGTCATCTTTGGAAAACTTGCCTAAAACAAAATCAACAGCGTCTAACGAATTATTTATATTGATACCGATTCGCAGTCGTTTTACTTCCGTTGTTTGTAAAAGCTCGATAATGTTCTTCATCCCTTTTTGCCCACCGGCAGAACCTTCAGGCCGAATTCTAATTTTCCCTAAAGGTAAATCAAAGTCATCGTAGATGACGAGGATGTCTTCAATAGTTATCTGGAAATATTTGCGGACTAAATTAACGGCCTCACCAGAAAGATTCATAAATGTTTGCGGTTTAATAACCAATATTTTTTCGTTGTTGATAGTTATCGTGGCAATCTCCGACTTAAGAGTTTTATTTAGGGAAAACTTTTCTTTATTTTGTTTAATTAATTCATCAACAAACATAAAACCAATATTATGTCTGGTTTTTCTATACTTAAGGCCGGGGTTTCCGAGGCCAACAATTAATCTCATAAGCAATTGCTCCTTATTATAAATTTAAAAACGGGTAATCCTCTTATTTTTCTTGCAATTTTTTTTGTATTTGATAGCAAATTAAAACATTTTCTAATAACGAAGCAATAGTCATTGGGCCGATTCCTTTAGGAACAGGGGTAATATAACTAGCCAAATCGGCAACTTCACTGTAGTTGACATCGCCGATTAATTTACCCTCTACTTTGTTGATGCCAACATCGATAACAACAGCATCCTTTTTGACCATGTCAGCAGTAATGAAGTTAGGGATACCGACAGCGACAGCTAAAATATCAGCGCGGCGAGTTACCTCTTTTAGATTTGTTGTTTTCGAGTGAGCGATAGTTACGGTGGCATTATTTTGTAAGAATAATAAAGCTAGAGGTTTACCAACAAGGCGGCTTCGCCCGACAACAACAACATTTTTCCCAGCAATATCAATGTAATTTTTTTTCAGAATAGTTATTACACCCTTTGGTGTAGCGGGAACAAGAGTGTCATCACCAGAAAGAAGTTTACCTTGGTTTATTATCGATAAACCATCAACATCTTTATTAGGATCAATAGCATTTAAAATAATATCGGCAACAATATGTGAAGGAAGAGGCATTTGCATTAAAATTCCATGAATGTTAGGGTTTTTGTTATCTTCATCAATTAATTTTAATAGTTCTTTTTGAGTAACATTATCATTTAAAAAATGAGGAGTAACTAAAATGCCCGCCTCATCGCAAGCTTTTTGTTTCTTATTAACATAGATTAGGCTTGCGGGATCTTCTCCAACAAGAAAAATAGATAAAGTAATTTTATCTTCAATATCAGCAACTTCCTTAGCGATTCGAGCGATAATCATATCAGCAGTCTTTTTTCCATCTAAAATCATAAAGAACCTCCTTGATTTATATATATACTCATATTATACAATAGTATTAACAAAAATTCTATTTATTTATTTCAATTTTTAAGGTATAATAGGAAACGTGGTGCTTGCTTCTATAGTTTAATGGCAAAATAAAGCAATGGTAATGCTTAGATCCAAGTTCGATTCTTGGTAGGAGCACCATTTTTAGAGGGGAAGAAAATTAAATAAATAAGAATATTATTGAGGAGGAAGAAAGATGATTAAAGCGATTGTGTATCAATCTGACACAGGATTTACAAAAAAGTATGCAATGATGTTAATGGAAAAAACAGGATTACCGAGTATTACCTTACAAGAAGCTAAAAAAGTTCTACAGTCAAAAGATCAAATCATCTATTTAGGGTGGGTTTTAGCAAACACAATTTCCGGATATAAAAAAGCAAATAGAAAATATCTGATTAGGGCGATAGGTGCTGTCGGCTTAGCCGAAAGCGGTGAAGAATGCCAAGAGGTTTTAAAGAAACAAAACAAAACTGCAGAAAAACCGCTGTTCTACATGACTGGGGGCCTTGATAAGAGTAAACAAAAAGGAATTAAAAAATTTATGTTTAGTATGTTTGTCAAATATACTGTACAAAAAATTAATAAGAAAGAAATATCAGAAATCACCGATGAAGAAACAAAAAACATATATTGTTTACAACATGGTTGTGACTTTGTTTCTTTAGAAAATTTACAAGATTTTATTAAATGGTATGGAAAAAATAAAGAGTAATAAATGGTAAAAAGAAGCCAGATCTAGTTTAGAAAAGGCTTTTTTTGGTTTAATGTTGAAATTAAGATAAAAAAAGAATATAATATTTAATATGTTTGAGAAATGTAAGAAGGTGTAAAATGTATAGTAAATACCATGGTTGTGGGAATGATTTTATTATTGGCATGTTTGATGAAGAAATTAATTATTCCGATTTTTCCCAAAAAGTTTGTAATCGTCATACGGGAATTGGCGCAGATGGTTTATTGATCGCCAAAGTTAGCGATGATAAGGCGCTCGAGATGATATTTTATAATGCTGATGGCTCGAGAGCACCAATGTGTGGAAACGGGATTAGATGTTTTGCTTATTTTTGTCTTAAAGAAAAAATTGTTGACGTTAATGAATTTGAAATTAATACTCTGGCGGGAAAGATGGCCGTAAAAATTTTATCAAAAGAACCTTTTCGCAGCCTAGTTAATCTGGGAAAGCCTATTTTTGATAGTAAAATTTTGGATATCAACACTAGCAAAGAAGTTTTCTTAGATGAAATGATAATGGTTAACGGGTGGCAAATAAAAGTTGACGCTGTTTTTATGGCAACACATCATTTGGTAGTTATTGTTGAAAACTTAGAAGAAGTTATAAAAAGCGATTTAGGCGAGAGATTGTCGGAAAATAAATTATTTATCGCGGGGATTAATGTTAATTTCGTCCAAATAATTAATCGTGAAAAAATTGTTATGAAGACTTATGAAAGAGGTGTCGGTTGGACCCTAGCTTGTGGAACGGGAGCATCGGCGAGTTTTGTTATTCTTAATAAAAAGGACTTGTGTGGGGAAAAGGTGACGGTTCAATTAGAACTGGGAGCATTAACTATTAGTTATAACAATAACAAAGAAGTTTTAATGGAAGGACCGGCAGTTTGTGTTGCCAGCAATATTGAAATAGAAGAAAAATAAAGGTTAATAATTTTAAAAGTTGTATAACGATATATCTATAGCGTTTACATTGAAAAAAACAAAATATTGTGGTATAATGTTTAAGGTTAATACCCAAGGAGGACGAATTAGTGAATAAAATAGCAATAATATCTGATGTTAATGCAGGGCTAGATTATATTGGTTATAATCCTGAAATACCAGTGTTGCGCTCAATAATTAATTTTGGAGATGAACATTATATTGATGGAATAGATATCAAAGCAGATGAGTTTTATGAAAGAATTAAAGCAAACACTTCTGTTATTCCTTCAACAAGTGCCCCTACCGTAGGTGAGGCAATGGAATTATTAGAAAAATTGATTTCCGAAAAATATACAGATGTTATTCTGTATTCGATATCATATCAGTTAAGTTCTATCGGGCAAATGATGGAAACGCTGCGCGAAGATTACGGAAAGCAAATCAATATTCATGTAGTTGATACTAAGGCAGCAGGATATTTACAAGGGTACATGGCTATAACAGCGAAAGAAATGGTTAAACAAGGCTGCACAGTTAAAGAAATAATGGCGCATTCTGAATATCTTATCGCGAATATGCATGCTTATTTTATTGTTGATAACTTAGCTTATTTAGTTAAAAACGGTCGCTTAAGTGGCGCTGCCGGGTTTATGGGAAATCTGCTTAAAATAAAACCTATTTTGGAATTAAACAAAGAAGGAAAAATCGTTAGTAAAGAAAAAGTAAAAACACATCGAAAAGCGATCGAAAGAGCTTTAGAAATGTTTTTAGATGAAATAAAAGATGCAAAAAAAGTAAAGATTTTGGTTTTCCACACGATTAGAGAAGAAGAAGCAAAAGAAATCGTTCGACACTTGACGGAAAAATGTCCAAATGCTTTACCAATTGAACTACATATGATTACTCCAGCGGTTGGAGCTCATATTGGCTATGGGATTTTAGGTTTTGGCTATTTTATATTAGAAAAATAAATAATAAAAAAGGAGAAAAATTATGGCATTAGTAAACATGAAAAACATGCTTGAAAAAGCAAAGGCAGAAAAATATGCTGTTGGACAGTTCAATATTAATAATCTTGAGTGGACAAAAACTATTTTAACTGTTTCAGAGGAAATGAATTCACCAGTAATACTTGGTGTTTCTGAAGGCGCAGCTCGTTATATGGGTGGATTTAATACGGTTGTAGGTATGATAAGAGGATTAATGAAAGATTTAGGCATCACAGTAGATGTTGCTATTCATTTAGATCATGGTTCTTCTTTTGAAAATTGTAAAAAATCAATCGATGCTGGATTTACATCAGTTATGATTGATGCTTCACACCATCATCTTGAAGAAAATATTAAAATGACTAAAGAAGTAGTGGATTATGCTCACGCTCGTAATGTTAGTGTTGAAGCAGAATTAGGTACTGTTGGAGGTCAAGAAGACGATGTTATTGGTGAAGGGATCAAATATGCTAATGTTAACGAATGCGTTCGCTTAGTTAATGAAACAAAAATTGATTTTTTAGCTCCAGCGTTAGGCAGTGTTCACGGTCCATATAAGGGAGAACCAATATTGGGCTTTAAAGAAATGTTAGAAATTAAAGAAGCAACAAATATACCATTAGTATTACACGGCGGAACGGGAATACCGGATGAGATGATTAAGAACGCTATTAGTCGGGGAACAAGTAAAATCAATGTTAACACTGAATGTCAACTAGCATTTGCTCGTGAACTAAGAAAGTTATTAGCAAATCCGGAGTTTAAAGAATATGACCCACGAAAGATTCTTGGCCCAGCAGCAAAAGGAATTGCGGCAGCGGTTAAAGAAAAAATAGGAGTCTTTGGTTCTTCGGGTAAAGCTGTAAAATAAAATTTATGGTAGATTAAAATCTACCATTTTTTGTAGGTCTATTATTAATTAATAAAAAAGCAGGTGATGGAATTGATAAAATGCTTAACTTGTAATAAAAACTTTATCGAAGGTAACGCTTGTCCGCAATGTGAAGGTAGTAATCTAGCTATTTTTACTAAGGACAAAATTATTTATCGAGGCAAAAAGTATAATCAGCGACAATGGTATATATTTCTAAGCTCTTATGCAAAAATAGAAAAAGAAGAAATTATCTTAAAGTATGCAAGAGAAAAGATATCTTACGATTATTTGCGGGAGATTTTTATTAATAATTGTCGTCGATATACGTTTTTAGGGCTTATCTTACCATCAATAATATTTTTATTAATTGCAGTTCTAAATGTTGTTGTCGCTATTGGCGTGCTAGAAAACAGTAATTTTGTTATTGAAGGAGCATTATATAATATAAAATATTTTCTTTATTTTTTAGGGGCTCTTTATTTTTCTTTTTCGGTAGTTATTTTTTATTTGTGGGCAATTAAAAAACAAAGATGTTATCTTGCTACTGTTAAAGGCCAAACAAGGTATGTTCATATAACTAAAGAAAAATATCGTGAAATTACCGAGGTATTTTCCTCGTTTAAAGATAAAGGCGAAAAAGGAGACAAATGATATGAAAAAAGCATTATTTATATTATTAGCAATCATCGGGGTATTTACTCTAAGTGGCTGCAAACATAAAACTGATATGTCGGTTGTGAAAAACTTAGTACAACAAGAAATATTTGATCAAAAAGAAGAAAAGTATTTTGTATTTTTCTATATTGATGATTGTACAGGCTGTGAAGAGACGAAACCATATATAGTAAATTATTATAATATTGTCAAAGATGATGATAATAAAAGGCATATTTTTGGTGTTAATTTAAGCAACCCCAAAAATAATTCAATGTATGTGAAATATCCTGGCGCAGATGGGCAAGGAACTGACGGTGGTTTTTATATTGATGGCGTTACAAAGTGGGAAGATTTAAATATTGGTACAACACCATCAATGATTTCTGTCTATATAGGCAAAGACGGAGTAAAAACAGCGAAATATTCCGCACAAGGAAAAGATGCAATTGTTGCTGTTTTAGAAAAACAACTTAGCTAATAAAAAAAGGTCAAGCCGATATAATGCTTGATCTTTTCTTTTACGCTATTTCATTAAGTTTTCAAAAAGTTGTATAATTGTAGTTGTTGTTGATGGACTATATTCTTCAATAACAACACCATTTTTAATATGCAAAACGCGAGGGACAGTAGTTAATGAAAGGTCGTTGGCGTTATAGACGCCAATAGTGTTTTCTTCGCCGGTGGTATTAAAGGCCCCATTCATACTTCGATGAACCGCGTAAAGCGGTATCGCTGAAGAATTAAGTTTGGTATACTGATCATATTTAATTAGCGTCGGCTTAGCAGCGTTACATCCTGAACAACCTGTCTTTAAAAAGAAAACATAATATTCTGAGGTACTAATATCAAAGAGATTATCCAACAAAATATAATTAAACGAGCCAGATATTCTAACTTCAACAAGCTTGCTATCACCAGATTCATTGAAAATATTTAAACTGTAGTTCCCTGGCAAGTAGATACTAAAAAAGTCATTACTAAACATAAAAAATTCTGAGCCGTCGGAATAATGTGATCCGGAACGAAAGCTTTTATCAATGTTGTTGCCTTTAATTGAAAAATTAGTTGGGACAAAGTCAATAGGGATAGAAAAACCTAGAGGATTTTCAGCAACAAATTTTATTATTTCTATGCCTTTAATTCTTTCAATTTCTTGATTGAAAAAGGCAGATATTTCAATGTTGCCAACATAGTAAGAAGCAATTATGTTTTTTTCAACAATTAATAACGTTGGCGTATACATTTTTGCATTGCTAATTAAATCATCATAATTATCGATACCGGTTAAATCTTCATTTTCACCCGAAGAACTAATGCCACCATCAATGACATAAAAATTATTTTTATGGATTGAATTAAAAGTTGAAAGAAAATCATTAAATTTGTAAGCATCCGGTTTTAAAATCTCGCATCCAGCACAAACGTCTCTAGTAACTAAGACATAGAAGACGTCATCTTCTAGATCGAAAATTTGTTTTTTTGTAATGTAATTGTATGTTTTATCATATCCGGTTACGGAAATATTATAAGTGTAGATATCATTTTTATCGTTGGCCAGTTTAAGAGTGTAATTTCCTTGGTAGAAACTCATAAAAAAATCAGCCGGAAGGGTAACGGTTTTTTCAGATGAAAAACTACCGAGATCCTGCCATTCTTGATAGTAATCATCACCAACTATATTCATGAAGGTGACATTACTTTTTTGCTTGAGAATAATTTCTTGGGGATTTTCTTTATCATAAATATAATTGTTTGTTGAATTGTTACATCCAACGGCAATTACAGATATTAAAAGCAATAAAAGAAGAATGTATTTTTTCATTTTTTTTACCCTTAATTAAATTTCGGCAACGAATTCTATTTCAATTGCTGAGTTTTTTGGTAATTTTGCAACTTCTATTGTCGAGCGAGCAGGGCGATGATTCCCAAAAAAATTAGCATATACTTCATTAACTATTGAAAAATCATTCATGTTGGTTAGAAAGATTGTTGTTTTTACAACGCAATCTTTATTATACCCCGCGGCTTCAAGAATAGCAGAAATATTATCTAAAATTTGTTTCGTTTGTTCGGCGATACCGTTTTTCATAATTCCAGTTAGTGGGTCAATCGGTAATTGACCAGAGCCAAAAATAAAGCTATTTGTTTTTATAGCTTGAGAATAAGGTCCAACTGCTGCTGGAGCTTTTGCTGTGTTAATAATTTCCATATAAACCTCCTCATAAATGTTTTAAACATTATACCACAATATAACAAAGTCGTGTATTGTTTTTGCAAAAAAAAGTAAATATTGTACTTAACAATTAGGCTTTGTTGTGATATAATAACAATTGATATTGAATAAAAACAATTATTATCGAAAGGAAAAACTCAAACAAAACTTGAGTTGATAAAGCTATGAAGAAAAAAATATTTTTACTGTTAATCTTGTTAACTACTTTTTTAACAGGGTGTGCGAATATAAAGACTAAAGATGTTTTTAGATTCGAAGCTCATGAAGTTAATTTAATCGTTGGTGAAGCGATAGAAATTAAAGTAATTTTAGGTAGTGTTGGTCCTAAAGAAGAACTTGTTTATATTATTGGGAATTCTACAATAATTAGTTATGAAGAAAATATCTTAACAGCATTATCGGCGGGAATAACAAAAATAACAGTTTATGTAAAAGATGAACCTTTAACAAGAGCTGCAGTTAATGTTAACGTTAAAAACGAACCAATTTCTTCTTTGAAAATAAATGGAATAAATGCGTTATTAATTGGGGATACTACAAGTTTTACAGTTGAAGTGACACCAAGTCATCTTTCAAATAAAGTAACGTGGAAATCTTCAGATCCAAAAGTAGCGACAATTAACGCTGTTGGTGTCTTAACGGCGATCAAAGCTGGTAAAGTTACAATCTCTGCGACGTCTACTTATGATAAATCAATTGTTGCGGTTAAGAATGTTGAAGTCAAATATCACGATGCAACGCAAATAGATATTGCTTTTCTAAATGGGAAAGCAACAATGGTTCTTACTGAGGCAGCAAAATTAACAGCAACCGTTTTGCCGGCGCGAGCAAATCCTGCATATACATGGAAAACAAGTGATGCAAAAATCGTCAGCGTTGATGTCGATGGCAACTTAACAGCTTTA
The DNA here is from genome assembly GCA_035270985.1 of Bacilli bacterium. Lineage (GTDB taxonomy): Bacteria > Bacillota_I > Bacilli_A > ML615J-28 > CAG-698 > JAAYBG01. Next base: position 21,806 of record DATESD010000088.1, read on the forward strand.
TCGGTCGGAACAGCAACAATCACAGTTACTAGTGCTGATGGCCTAGCTGAGTCGACAGTTGATATTACCGTTGTTTGGGCGGATGCAACATCGATAACAGTTAAGGAACTAACTGGAGATATATATGTTAATGATACATTTAAAATTGAAGCAATAGTTGAACCAGCAAATGCTAATCAAAAAGTAGCAATAACTTTTAATAATGAATTGTTGGCACAACAAGAAAATAATATATTAACTTTCATTGCTGAAGGCGTTCTAGAAGTTACAGTTAAATCTACGGACGGCAAAGCTGAAAAGAAATTTACAGTAATTATTAAACCGATTCCAGCACCAACTGATATCGAATTTAAGACTGCTGATGGTGCGACAACCTTTGACGAGAAGAAAAGCAACATATCGCTTGTAATTGAAATCAAGCCAGAACATGCTTTGCAAGAATATGAGATTGCTAGTAGCGATGAAAATGTAGCGACAGTAACGGCTAAAGGAAATGGATACGTATTAAATACAAAGAATCCAGGAACAGTGACGATTACAGTTACATCTAAAGTTAATCCTACATTGAAAAAAAGTATAACAATTATCGTTACTGCTATAGAATAAAATGAAGAAACACCAGCGAAAAACTGGTGTTTTTAAATCCATAACGGTTCTTGTATTTTTTTAAAGAAAGTGATAAAATAATAACGGTGAAAATTATGTATGATGTGATAGTAATAGGCGGAGGCCATGCTGGCGTTGAAGCAGCATTAGCTAGTGCGAGGTTAAAAAATAAAACATTAATGCTTGTCGGTAATAAAAAGTTGATTGCTAGCATGCCATGTAATCCCTCAATTGGGGGACCTGCCAAAGGAACTATCGTTCGCGAGATAGATGCTTTAGGTGGAGAAATGGCCAAGGCTACAGATAAGACATTATTACAAGTGAAGATGCTTAATATTTCTAAAGGTCCAGCGGTTAGAGCTTTACGAGCTCAGTCGGATAAGGTTCAATACCCTAAGTATATGCAAACGGTAATTGATAACCAAACTAATTTGGATGTTAGGGAAATATATGTAGACAAATTGCTTGTTAAGGATAATAAAATTATCGGTGTTGGCCTTGAAAATAACGAAGAGATATTGGGCAAGGCTGTAATAGTTGCGAGCGGAACATATTTGGATGCTCGCGTTTTAGTTGGGCATAAATTCTGGCAAAGTGGACCTGATAATCAAAGGACAACAAGCAAGCTTTCGCGAAGTCTAAAAGATATTGGTTTTAGTTTAATTAGGCTGAAAACGGGAACGCCACCGCGAATTAAAAAAAGCACGATTGATTTTTCCAAAACAATAGAACAGCCAGGCGATGATGCTTTATTGAGATTTAGCGAAACGACAGATTTTAAAGATATATTGCCATTTTCTCAACAAGAAAAATGTTACTTAACTTATACAACGGAAACGACACATCAATTAATTAAAGACAACATGTCTTTAACTAGCATGTATGGAGGCTTTGTAGAAGGCGTTGGACCAAGATATTGTCCAGCAATTGAAGCAAAAATAGTTCGTTTTTCTGACAAAAACAGACATCAAATTTTTCTTGAACCAGAAAGTCTAGAAATAGATGAGATATATGTTCAAGGCTTTTCAACAAGCCTTCCCCATGAATTGCAAGATTCAATAATTCGGACTATTCCCGGATTAGAAAATGCGGAGATTGCTAAATATGCTTATGCTATTGAATACGATGCAATTGATCCCTTACAATTAAAAGCAAGTTTAGAATCTAAAATAATCGAAAATCTCTTTTTTGCTGGACAAGTAAACGGGACAAGCGGTTATGAAGAAGCGGCGTGCCAAGGGCTAATGGCCGGCATTAATGCTAGTTTGAAAATAAGAGGTAAAGAACCGTTTCTTTTACGTAGAGATGAAGCATACATCGGAGTGTTAATTGACGATATAATTACTAAAGGTGTTGAAGACCCCTATCGTTTACTAACATCAAGAGCCGAATTTAGATTACTTTTGCGTCATGATAACGCTGAAGATCGACTTATAAGATATGGATTTGAACTTGGACTAATTGATCAAGAAAGATATCAAAAGTTTCTCACAAAAAAGCAACAAATCGAAGAATTAAAAGCATCACTTGATGAAATGGTTATCTATCCTAAAAAAGAAATCAATGCTTATTTGCTTGCCAACGGAAAAGCAGTTATAAATGAAAAAATAAATGGTAATGAATTCTTACGGCGCCCAGAAATAAATTTTGAAGATATCGAATTTGCAATTAAAAAAGAAGTGCCTTATTTAAATGATGTGAAAGACCAAGTGACAATAGAAGTAAAATACGCGGGATATATTAATAAAGAGTATAAAGAAGCAAAAAAAATGATAGCTATGGAAAACAGAAAAATACCAGAAACTATTGATTATAATAAAATAGTTAATTTGGCTCTAGAAGCTAAGGAAAAACTGGAAAAAGTAAGGCCAGCAACGCTAGCTCAAGCATCACGAATAAGTGGCGTAAATCCTAGTGATGTAACAATGCTGCTTGTTTATTTAGAGGCTCATCATGAATAATTACTTGCAAGAATTCAAATTAAGCGGCAATCAAGAACAACAATTTCTTCAATATTTGCAATTTTTGGTAACGGAGAACGAAAAGATTAACTTAACATCAATTATTGAGCCTAATGAGGTCTACATTAAACATTTCTATGATTCGCTATCAATGTCTAAATTTATACCAAATTTAAACAGTAAAAACATATGTGATATAGGCAGTGGTGCAGGATTTCCGAGTATTCCCTTAAAAATACTTAATCCGTTGTTAAAAGTCACAATAATCGAACCTACTTTAAAAAGAGTTAGATTTTTGAACCAATTATGTGATATACTTAATTTCCAAGACGTTACAGTTATCAATGGTCGTGCGGAAGATGTAATTGTCAATTACCGCGAAGCTTTTGATGTAGTTGTCGTTAGAGCGGTAGCTAATTTACCAATAATATTAGAACTGGCCATTCCCTTTATTAAAATAGAAGGAAGTTTTATCGCCTATAAAGGCCAAGCGTATTCTGAAGAACTAGAAGCGTCAAAAGGATGTCTAAAAACTATTGAAGCAAAAATAAAAGCAGTATATAACTATGAGTTGCCTAATAACTTGGGGGCAAGAGTTTTACTTGAATTTACAAAAAGTAAAGCAACAAACATAAAATATCCTCGTAAATATGCTGACATAAAAAATAAAACATTATAGTGAGGGCAAATTAAAATGGGAATAATAATAGCAATAGCTAACCAAAAAGGCGGAGTAGGCAAAACCACAACAGTAATTAATCTTGGTGCGGCTCTTGCAAGAGAGCAGAAGAGAACCTTATTAATTGATTTAGATGAACAAGCTAATGCAACTATCGGCATTGGCATTTCTCGCGAGAGTGTTAAACTAAGTTCATTTGAAGTGTTAACTCAGGATATAGATATAAAAGAAGCCGTATGCAGTACTAAGGATGCTTATTTAGACATCATTCCCTCTTCAAACAAATTAGTAAGCATCGAAGAAACTTTATATGGTTGCGTCAACAAAGAACATAATTTAATGCGAAAGGTAGAACAAATCAAAGATAGCTACGATTATATTTTGCTTGACTGCCCACCTTCGTTAGGAGTTGTAATCGATAATGCTTTATTTGTTAGTGATTCGGTTATTATCCCTGTTGAGTGTGAGTTTTTTGCTTATGATGCTTTAACGCAAATGGTTAATAAGATCAATCAAGTGCAAAAAGCGAAGAAAAAATTAAAAAAATCATTAACGATTGAAGGGGTTTTATTAACAAAACTGGATAATCGCAATATTTTTGGCTATAAAATAATTGATAAAGTAAAAGAACTCTTCCCAACAAAAACATTTAACACAATTATTAATCGCTCGAGCCACTTACAAGAAGCTCCAATGCACGGGAAAACAGTAATTGACTTCGCTTACAATTCTAGAGGAAGCAAGGAATACCGCGAATTAGCAAAAGAAATAATTAACAATAATGAGGTGAAATAATATGTGGGATAAAGTAATTGCATTATTTAAGGCTTCGACTAAGCCACTTATAGAAACGGCGATAATGGTAGTAGTAACATTTATATTATTATTGCTAATCGCTATTATTGGGAAGCGAATAATTAAAAGGCAATCAAATAAGAAAAAGAAAGCTATGACATTAACAAAAATGGTTCAAAGCATTTTACGCTATACAATTATAATTCTATCGGGAATTGTAATTTTAAGCATCTGGGGGGTACAAGTTGCACCCATCTTAGCTGGTGCGGGAATAATAGGGCTTGTCATAGGTCTTGGAGCGCAAGATTTGATCAAAGATTTGCTCAATGGGTTTAGCATAATTTTCGAAAGCTATTATGATATCGGTGATGTTGTTGAAATCAAAGGTTTCAAAGGTCGAGTAATAGATATTGGTTTGAAATCAACAAAATTGATTAACTGGAAAAATGAGATAAAGATATTTACAAACGGAGATATAAAAGACGTTACGAATTTTTCAAAAAACCCTTCTGTAGGAGTTGTTGAAATTGGGATTAGCTATAGCGAAAACTTAGATAGAGTAATTTCTTTGTTAGAAGAAAACCTTGTCACTATAAAAGATTTATTTCCTCAAGTTATTGAAGGGCCAAATGTGGTCGGAGTTGTAAATTTTGCTGACAGCGCAATAATCCTCAGGATAACTGTTAAAACAGACTCAGGAGAACATTACGCCGTTGAAAGGGCGATAAGAAAGCATGTTAAAGAAGTATTTGATGAAAACGGAATAATCATCCCTTTTCCTCAATTGGTGGTTTATAATGGCAATAATAAAAACTGATTTTGCTGATGGAGATATTTTAGAGTTTAAAAAACTCCACCCTTGTGGGGGTAAAACGTGGAAAATTTTACGCGCTGGTGTAGACTGTAAACTAGAATGTGAGACATGCAAGCGAATTGTTATTATGTCAAGAATAGAAATGAATAAAAGAATAAAAAAAACAATCAATTTTGGTCGTCCTGACTAGAATTGTTTTTTATATGTAGTTTGACATTTTACTTTTTTTAATATAATATATTCAAGCAACTTTTTTTAAGGAAAGAAGGTTTACAATGGTTAAAAAATTTATTAAATATTATCGCCCTCACATGAAATTGTTCATTTTGGACATGGTATGTGCCCTAACGATTTCTTTGATTGATTTACTATTTCCGATGGTTACTAGTAAAGTATTAAAAGAATATATTCCTAATGGTGCGGTAAGGACTGTTTTTATTATTGGCGCTGTGTTGCTTGTTTTTTATGGGATCAGATTTGTATTATCTTATATTATTGGTTATTATGGTCATATTATGGGAATAAGATTAGAAACCGATATGCGAACAGATCTTTTTAAAAAATTTCAAACAATGGATTATCAATTTTTTGACGATAAAAAAACAGGGGAATTAATGACTAATTTAACAACGCACTTGCATGACGTTTCGGAGATGAGTCACCACGTTCCAGAAGATTTGTTTATCTCGATCCTGATGTTGTTTGGTAGTTTTACGTATTTAATGTTTGTTAATGTTTACTTAACATTAATTATTTTCGCTTTTTTATTGATGTTAATAATATATTCTATTTCCCGCCGCAACAAGATGATGAAGGGGTTTCGTAATGCTCGTAATGCCCAAGGGGAACTTAATGCTGAAGTTGAAAGTAGCATTAGCGGAATTAGGTTGACTAAAGCGTTCCATAATGAAAATTATGAAGAAAAAAAGTTTGAAAAAATAAATACATTATATAAATCAGCGCGGTCAGAAATTTTTAGGCAAATAGGACTATATGGTTCGGGAAATGATTTCTTTATTAATTTAGCAAATCTAGCGTTACTAGTTTTTGGCGGTTATTTTGTTTATAAAAAATGGATTGACTATATTGACTTAACAACGTATTTTTTATATGTCAACTTTTTAATCAAGCCGATTTCACGGTTAACTAATTCAATGGAGCAACTACAACAAGGATTTTCTGGAGTTGAAAAGTTTTATAATATCATGAATATTAATCCGCGCATAGTTAGTCCACTGGACGGAATAAAAAAAGAAAATTTTATCGGAACCGTTGATTTCATAGATGTAAGATTTAGCTATGATCAAAATGATAACCAATATGTGCTTTCAAATTTTACTTTGAATATACCAGCAGGTAAAAAAGTGGCTTTGGTAGGAGAAACAGGCGTTGGTAAAACAACAATATCGAAACTCATCCCTCGCTTTTATGATGTTGAGGGAGGGCAAATCAAAGTCGACGGTATCGACGTCCGGGACTATGATTTGTTTAATCTGCGAGAAGCTATCGGCCATGTGCAACAAGATGTTTTTATTTTTTATGGAACAATAAAAGAAAACATTCTCTACGGTAAACCGGATGCAACTATGGAAGAAGTAGTTACAGCAGCTAAAAACGCAAGGATCCATGATTTTATTATGACTCTCGAAAATGGTTATGAAGCCTTAACGGGGGAAAGAGGAATCAGGTTGTCGGGCGGGCAACAACAAAGAATTGCCATTGCAAGATTGTTTTTAAAAAATCCTAAAATTTTGATTCTCGACGAAGCGACCTCTTCGCTTGACAATATAACGGAAACGTTAATTCAAAAGTCGTTTGATGAATTGGCAAGAGGAAAAACAACAATAGTCATTGCCCACCGGCTTACAACAATCAAAAACGCTGATGAAATAATAGTTATCGGCAAAAACGGAATAATTGAACGGGGAAAGCATAGCGAACTAATAAGTAATAATGGTTATTATGCAACCCTATATAACACCAGTATTACAGTTTAAAAAAACTCATGGCTATGATTACAATTGATCACACAGCCATGAGTTTTTAATTTATAAATTGAAAATAACTGAAACGCTTTCATAAAAAAAGTTTTGACATCTACTCATATAATGATATAATAGTTTCATACAAAAAAATAGGTTGAATTTAAAAGATAAGAAAAAAGATTTTTCTTTGAGTATAAATTTAGATAAAGCCTAATTGTTTAGGTTTTTTTGTTACTAATCCAGGTTGAATTTTATTTAAAAGATGAGAAAAAAGATTTTTCTCTGAGTATAGGTAAAAAAAATTCAGTCCTGCGATAGGACTTTTTATTTTTTCCAACTTTTTTGTTTAAAAGATAGAAGCAATTCTTGAGCATAGTCTTAAAAATACCTCTTGAGTATAAAACAAAAAGCATTTGGAAAAATACTTTTTATTTTATGGGAGGATTTTTTTCTGCGCCGGAGAAACAGAATTTCAAATAGTGTAGATGCAAAATGAGCAATCCCTTTTTAAGGTGATAACAAAATGTACTTTAAACAAAAGAAAAAAAGGAGAAAGAAAATGAAAAAAATTATTTGCTTTGTATTATTAGTTGTTAGTTTGTTTGGATTAACTGGGTGTAAACAAAATGTGCTTGAAAAAATAATTAAAAAAGGTGAAATAGTAATTGTTACTTCACCAGATTATCCAGCGTTTGAATTTATCGATAATTCTAAAACAGGACAAGATAAATATGTTGGCGCTGATATCGAATTAATGAGATATATTGCTAAAGAGTTAGGCCTAACTTTAAAGATAGAAGCAACTGACTTTGATACTACTTTAGCACTATTATCTACAGGAGCTGCTGATTTAGCAATTTCGGGTTTTACTTATAAAGCGGAAAGAGCCGAAAACTATGAAATGTCTAGCCCATACTATCAAGAAGGAACACAAGGGATATTGGTCTTAAAGAGCAATTATGATAATAATCAATATAATACATTTTTAAAATTAAACCTTGCTGGCGTAAAAGTTGGCGGCCAAAGTGGATCATTACAATTTGATTATATTGTTGGCCAATTAGCTAATTCTACTGCTGAACCTTTTGCAAAGATTGCTGATGGATTGTTACTATTAGATACTGGTGGGCTTAAAGCGATTGCTTTAGCATCAACTGTTGCTGAAAATGTAATTCTACAACAACCAGGCAAATACGTTTTTCTTGAAGAAACTTTTGTCGTTCCAACAGAAGAAACACAGTTGTTTGTTTTGGCAGCTAAAGGGCAAGCGGATTTAATAGCAAAAATCAATGAAATTATTACAAAGATGAAGGCCGAAGGCGTATACGAAATGTGGTTCCAAGAAGCGACTGATCTAGCGGCTAGCTTCACAGAGTAAGAATAAGAAATGATTGAGAATTTATATAAAATATTAATAAAATATTTTCCGTTATTTATGGAGGGGATGGGCGTCACCC
>DATESD010000089.1:0-2483 GCA_035270985.1 Bacilli bacterium
TCCGTCAACATTATTAAATCGACACTTTTACTATTATCTGTCATCTCTGTTTCAATTTGCAATAATTCTTTATTCATTTCCTTAGTTAGTTCATTGATATTTTGTTGGTAGATTTTAAGGTTTTCTTGGAGACGATCATAATTATCTTTTGTTTTTTGTTTGTAATCCCGGTTAATGGTGCTTAAGCGACTATTTGCTTCTTGACGTTGTTTTTTTTGTAACTGGGCCCAGTTAAACAAATCGGCTTTTTTTGTCGGGGAACCAACTTGCGAATCTCTTATTTTTTCATAGTCTTCGCGGGAACCCAAATCTATCGCTAGCGAGATGACTCTATTTTTAATGATCGGGATTAATTTCTCTACACCATGACCATTATGAATGATCCTTGTCTTAAAAGCTTGGATAGAAATATTCTTGTTTTCTAAAGACAATAAATAAGCATCAACAATCTTGTCAACATCTTTATCGTTTTTAAGTTTCCGCTCATTGAAATAATCAATAAACTCGCTTTTTAAAGTATTCAATTGATTAATAATTGTCTTATAATCCATAGTGAAAACTTTTAGAAACGGAAGTTACCTCTTCCTTTTCCTTTTCCCTTCTTTTCTTTTCTTATTGGTTGGGGGAATCCCTTTTGTGTTTGATTCGTAAGTTGATCATTACTCATATTTGTTAAGCTTTGCATTTGCTTTTTCATGTCATCAAATCTTTTTGTAAGAGCATTTACTTCCGGATAAGCTCGCCCTGAGCCTTTAGCAACGCGCTCACGACGAGAAAAACTGCGGGCTAATAGTTCGGGATTATTTCGCTCTTCAATAGTCATTGAAGAGATTATTGCTTCAATATATACTAATTGTTTATCATCAATTTCAATGTTTTTTACTTGTTTACCAAGACCAGGAATTAATCCGAGAATCCCTTTTAGGGAACCGATTCGCTTAACCCATTTTATTTGTTTAACAAAATCATTATAGTCAAAGATGCCTTTTTGCATTCTTTCGGTCATTTTCATCGCTTCGGCTTCATCAACTGTATCCGTCGCTTTTTCAATTAACGAAACGACGTCACCCATTCCGAGGATTCTGCCAGCCATTCGGTCCGGATGGAATACTTCTAATTGATCAAGTTTTTCGCCTAAACCCATAAATTTGATCGGGATGTTCGTTAGGTATCTAATTGATAGGGCTGCGCCACCACGAGTATCGCCATCTAATTTTGTAAGAATACAGCCTGTTAGCGGCAATTTTTCATTAAAGGCGGTGATAACATTAATTGCATCTTGCCCCATCATGGCATCGATTGTTAACATCACTTCATCGGGATTAGCAATTTTCACAATATCATCTAATTCATTCATTAGGCCATCATCAATATGAAGACGTCCGGCAGTATCGATGATAACTAAATCATAACCTTTAGTTTTGGCGTAGGCAAGACTTTCTTTAACGATATCAACAACTTTCATCGCTGTTCCTTTTTCAAAAACTTCAATTCCTAGTTGTTTACCAATCGTAACGAGTTGATTAATTGCGGCTGGACGATAAATATCAGCCGCGACTAGTAATGGCTTCTTGCTGTCCTTTTGGCGCAGATAGGCGGCTAATTTACCACAATGCGTGGTTTTACCCGCTCCTTGCAGACCAATCAGCATAAACACTGAAGGACCACTAGGGCGATATTTTACGGGAACAGCTTCGCCGCCCATCAAAGATTTTAGTTCTTCGTGGACTACTTTAACAACCTGATCTCCCGGAGTTAAAGATTGCATTATCTTTTCACCTAAAGCTTTGGCTTTAACATCATTAGTAAACTTTTTAACAACTTTATAATTAACATCGGCTTCTAATAATGAAAGTCGAACTTCTTTCATCATTTCTTCAATGTCATTTTCATTTAGTTTTCCTCGCCCCGTTACCCGGCGCAAAGACATTTGTAGCCTTTCGGCTAAACTTTCAAATGGCATACTTTCACCTATTCTAGACTTTTCATTTTTTTAATTAATTCATTTACTTCGGTATTTTTACTATCTTTATATTGATCATACAATAAATTATATTGTTGGTATTTATGATATAATCCTAATTTATTTTCGTAATCTTCCAGAATAAGATAGACTTTCTTCAGTTGATCAAAAACGGCGTTGCGACTAACGCCATATAAGTTAGCAATTTCAGCAAGCGAGGAATCAGCAAAGTAATAGTCTTTAAAGTATTGTTGCTGTTTCTCGGTCAATAAATCGCTATAGAAATCGAAAAGGTTAGTATAATATTCTTTTTTTGTTAGGATATCCATAATTACTCCTCATCAATCATTTCGGCGAATAGACCATAAATATATTTTTCTAAATCAAAATATTCAATATCTGTTATTTTTTCACCCAAACACACAAATTTAATCGGGATTTCATACTGATCGCGAATGGCAAGGACAATCCCACCCTTCGCTGTTCCGTCAAGTTTAGTCAAAACAACACCACTAACTTC
>DATESD010000090.1:0-2672 GCA_035270985.1 Bacilli bacterium
AAATGTTACAGCAAATATTTGAATGTCTGAAGAAATTAAACACGTCATTTGTCTGCTTTTCGAAGAAAATATCGGCTTATATATAGCATAGGCTATTTTTCCTCCATTATGATAGATAGAGGAAAAATATGTTATTTCCACCAATCCAAAAAGAAAATTTGCAAAATCCTCTTTTGATTGAATATTACCTAACTTGGTATATTCTATATTTGATTTTAAAATACTAATTTCAATATTATCTGAACAAAGTTTAAACCCACCTTGAACATAACCACAAAAAGAGTATTCATCTTCAAAATTAAACTTAAATTTTTCGAATGTAATAACTTCGTACGCCATAAAATACTTCTTTCTAATTTTATTTAAAATTTTCATTGAAATATTAGAATTTAGATCTTGTATAGTTACATTTTGGATATGAACTGCATCCTATAAAAATCTCCGAAAGATCCATGTCTTTTAACTAGCTTAGATCCGCATCCAGGGCATTTATACTTAGTATATGATTGGCTTTCTATAGGTATCTCTTAACTTTTTTCAACTTCTTCAGAACTAGTTTCGACGATATTTTTAGAAGGTTCATTCACACTTTTTCGCTGGTGGAGTAGAGGGGAGTTGAACCCCTGTCCAAACTAAAATTCATCTTAACTTCTACATGCTTAGCTTATTGTCTTCGCTTCGCTCGATAATGTGCAATAAGCAACCCACTACAGAACTATCCTTTGGATTTCAGGTTAACAGTCAAGGACTCCCGTTAACCCAACACTTAGTATCTAGGCCCTATTTAGAATCCTAAGTGAAGATTCTAAACGGACGCCGCTATTATATTTTTAAGCGGCTAAAAGTAAATTTTGTTTTCCGGTTATTTGATAAACCTCGCGTTTTAACGTCCGCTACTACGGCATGCAATCACTACTTCAGTTAGCCTGTCGAACCCATTACTACCCCATATTATAAAAGGAAACTATCCTTTTATTAACTCAAAACAACAAAAGCAATTTTAAATATCGTTAGTGCAACTCCCACATACGCAAGACCAACACCAACATTCCTCACTGGTCTTAAACTTATTTTACATATTTTTGCTGAAGCAAAAAAAGTTCCTAAAACCGCCATGGTTTCCAATATTACAAAAAAGATAACAACACTAGGATAAGAAACAATCGTCAGCGCAATTAAAACCGAAATAACACCTAAAATAAACGTTATGATTGGGCCATCTACTAATGTGCTTTTCTTGCTGTCTGGCAAATCGGGATCTTCTTCAACAAAGATTTTCTCTTGCTTTTTAAAATCCTCCAAATTAAAACCACAGTTATCACATTTTTTGTCCGTATCCTTAACTTCTTGGCCACAACTCTTGCACTTCATATTACCACCTAGACTTATTCGTTTTCAACATCTCTTTCTGAACATCTTTTTTCTTTAAATCTTCCCGTTTATCATATTGCCGTTTACCTTTACAAAGGCCTATTTCGACCTTGGCTCGACCGGCAGTAATATAAACTGATAAAGGAATAAGCGTCAAACCATCAATAGCAACCTTAGAACCCCATCTTTTAATTTCCATTTTATGAGCTAAGAGAATACGATCGCGATCTTCTTTATGATTAAAGATATTGCCTTTGTCATATTGGGCAATATGCATATTAAAGATTATTAATTGATTATTCCTAACTTGGCAATAAGCATCTTGAATGCTAACTTTGCTTTGTCTAATCGATTTGATTTCAGTTCCCGTTAAGGAAATTCCACATTCTAAAGTATCAAGAATAAAATATTCGTGATTAGCTTTTTTATTTCTAGCGACGACGTTTCTTTCTTCCATACTTTTCACTCACTTTTTTATCTTTATCTCTATTATACGCAGGGGAAATTTCTTTTTTACCTATGGTTTTATCTCTATCTTTATTATATACTATTTTTAAATCTATTTCACTAGTTTTCTTATCGGCTTTAATTATTTTAACTGTCACTCGATCGCCAACACGATATTTTTTATTTGTTCTCGCTCCCGTTAAACAATGATTCACTTGATTAAAAGTGTAATAGTCATCATCTAAATCTTTTAACCTAATCAAACCCTCAGCAGTGTTATCTAACGCTATAAACATGCCAAAGCCTGTTATCGTTGAGATTGTCCCCATAAACTTTTCGCCAACATGGTAACTCATGAATTCTGCTTTCTTCATATCTAGAACAGCATATTCACAATCAGCAGCGCTTCGTTCTTTTTGACTAGTTTGTAAAGCAATATCAGCGATTCTATGATTTAACTCAAGAAATTCCGTCGGTTCAATATCACCATTAAAAATATATTTTCTTAATAATCGATGAACGATTAAATCTGGATATCTTCTAATGGGCGAAGTAAAATGCGTATAGCATTCACTGGCTAGACCAAAGTGTCCAATGTTTGTCGCACTATAGACCGCTTTAGACATCATTCGTAAAACAACAGTTTTCAAAAAAGCATCTTCTTCCGCTATCTCATCTAGAAACTTCTGCAATTCAGCAACATGAGTTCCTTGCAGATTATAACCTAAATAATTAGCAGTAACTTTTAAGTCGCTTAATTTTATAACATCTGGCTGATCGTGAACACGATAGATAAACGGTAAATCCATATGCTTGATAACTTCAGCTACTGTTTCATTAGCAAGAATCATAAA
>DATESD010000091.1:0-13301 GCA_035270985.1 Bacilli bacterium
TCATATATCTTAATAAGTTGGGTAACATACTTTTCAATATTTTTTTGTTCCGGCAAAAAGTCATCTTTAGCGGTAGTAGCTAACGAAAACAAATTTAAAAAGTGATATTGGTGGAGCATTGTTGTCATTTTCTCAGCAAAATTTATTAAATCGGTATTTATCTTTTGCCTTTTTTCATCTTGATCTAAATTTTTCGTGGAAAAAAGATGCTTTTTAGTTTGTTTGGCGCGCTCAAAATACACCTCAGTGATATCAACATCAAGGTGAGAATTATCTTTCGGCATTTCCGGAGTTGTGATTTCAATAATTTCTTGTTTTTTCATAGTTTTATACCTTTACTTGTTTAATATTATAACACATAATATTGTAAAAGTTAAGCGTCTGCGATATATTTTTAAAAACCTCAGGGAGTTTCCCTGAGGTTTAATTATTTATTTATGTAAGTTATAAAACGATTTAAGGCCACTATAAATAGCTGTTGAGCCTAATTCATCTTCAATCCTTAATAATTGATTGTATTTAGCAATGCGGTCAGTTCGACTCATTGAACCAGTCTTAATTTGCCCGGTATTTAAAGCAACAGCGATGTCAGCAATAATTGTATCTTCTGTTTCACCTGAACGGTGCGATACTACTGCTGTATAACCAGCTCTTTTTGCCATTTCAATTGCATCAAATGTTTCTGTTAGCGTCCCAATTTGGTTAACCTTGATTAGAATTGAGTTAGCGATACCGCTACTAATTCCGCGTTCAAGTTTTTTAGTGTTCGTAACAAATAAATCATCACCAACAAGTTGGATTTTTTTGCCTAATTTCTCGGTTAAGAATTTCCAACCATCCCAATCATTCTCATCAAGACCATCTTCAATCGAAATTATTGGATATTTTTCGACAAGTTCAGCATAGAAGTTAGTTAATTCTTTCGCTGTTAATTCTTTTCCGCCTTCGCCAGCTAAAACGTATTTCTTTTTAGCCTTATCATAGAATTCACTAGCGGCAACATCCATTGCTAGCAAGACATCTTTGCCAGGAACATAACCAGCAGCCTTAATTGCTTCGATAATTACTTGAACAGCTTCTTCATTGCTACCTAAGTTAGGAGCGAAACCACCTTCATCACCAACTGATGTGTTATAGCCTTTAGCTTTTAATACTTTTTTAAGATTATGGAAAATTTCGGCACCCATTCTAATTGCTTCACTAAAGCAGCAAGCACCAACAGGCATAATCATAAATTCCTGGAAATCAACATTATTATCAGCATGGCTACCGCCATTAAGAATGTTCATCATTGGTGTTGGTAATTGACGAGCGTTAAATCCACCTAAATAATTGTATAAAGATAGTCCACAAAGATCAGCAGCAGCGCGCGCAACAGCCATCGAAACACCTAAGATAGCGTTAGCACCTAGTTTTTGTTTGTTAGGAGTTCCGTCTAATTCGATCATTGTTTGGTCTATCCCAACTTGATCAAAAACATTCATTCCGATTAACTCAGGAGCGATAATTTCATTAACATTATCAACAGCTTTTAAGACACCTTTACCTAAATAGCGGCTTTTGTCACCATCACGTAATTCTACAGCTTCGTGCTCTCCAGTCGATGCTCCACTAGGAACCATCGCGCGGCCAAAACCATCACTTTCGGTATAAACTTCAACCTCAACGGTTGGATTGCCTCGTGAGTCTAAAACTTCACGAGCATAAATTTCTTTAATAAATGGCATAATTATTTTCCTCCTTATAATTTTTTTCCTTTTATTTTGTTATTAGTGTTCTTCCGGTCATTTCCTCAGGTTGAACTAAACCCATCAATGCTAACATTGTTGGTGTTACATCCCCTAAATTTCCTCCCGAACGTAATTTTAAACCTTTTTTTGTAATAATACAAGGGACAAGATTCGTTGTGTGCGCCGTAAATGGCAAACCATCCTCATCTTCCATCTTCTCCGCGTTACCATGGTCAGCAATAATAACCATTGTTCCGTTTACTTTTGTAACTGCCGCATAAATCTTACCGATGCACTCATCAACAGTTTCAACAGCCTTAACCGCTGCCGCAAATATTCCCGTGTGACCAACCATGTCACAGTTAGCAAAATTTAATATTATCGTATCAAATTGCTCGCTGGCAATCGCGTCAACTGCTTTCGCACACACTTCATCAGCGCTCATTTCGGGTTGCAAATCATAGGTCGCTACTTTTGGGGAATTAACTAAAATTCTCGTCGCCCCCGCCAATTGTTTATCGATTCCCCCATCGAAGAAATATGTTACATGAGCATATTTTTCCGTCTCGGCAATGCGCAGTTGTTTTAAACCTAAACTAGCAATATAATCGCCATATAAATTATCTAATTCTTGGAGATTGAAGACTAAATCACCTTTTACATTCTCACTATATGACATCATACAAATATACGTCAAATTTTTAAATGTTTTCCCATTTTTAATTGGGGTTTTCGTTATATTTGTGAGCGCTGTTGAGATTTCAATTGCTCGATCGGGACGGAAATTAGCGAAAATTACACTATCACCATCATTAATCTGCGAATCTTTGTTGACAATGTACGGGATAACAAACTCATCAACAACGCCATTAGCGTATGAAGAATCCATTCCAGCCATTAACTCTTGAATAGGGCCTTGGTTATAAACTAAAGCATCATAGGCTAGTTGCAGACGATCGTAGTTCTTATCGCGGTCCATGGCATAATATCGCCCGCTAACAACGCCAATTTTCGCCTGACCGACCTCATCAATTTTATCTTGTAAAGTTTTTAAATATCCTTTTGCTGATTTAGGTGGCACATCTCGGCCATCAAGAAAAGCATGAACAACAACTTCTTTCACCCCGGCAGCGACACATTTTTCCAATAAATAAAGTATATGGGTGATATGCGAATGGACACCACCATCGGATAATAATCCCATGATATGGACTTTCCCATTATTTTTTAAAGCATTATTAATCGCCTTTTGAATGGCTGGTCGGTGGATTAATTCATCACTGCGAACGCTAATATTAACCCGTGTTAATGATTGATAAACAATCCTTCCCGCGCCAAGATTAATATGACCAACCTCACTATTTCCCATTTGGCCACTCGGAAGACCAACGTCTTCACCACTAGCACCAATCTTTGTATGGGGATAAGTAGCTAGCAAATAATCTATGTTCGGCTTTTTCGCAGCATAAATCGCGTTTCCCCGCGTTTCATCGCTTAAGCCAAACCCATCCATTATCGCTAACATCACTAAATTTTTTTCCATATTGTAACTCCTTTTACTCTATATATTATACACTTGTTTTCATGTTTTTTCAATATAAACACATACTAAATAAAACGTATTCATAAAAAAAACAGATAAGCGACTTTTTTATCTACGTTTCTCATTCTTCTTCTGAAGTTTAGTTACCTTCCAAAGTCAAAAAATTAAGATTAGTGATAATTATCTTAACAAGAAAGACATAGGGAACAACTAAGATAATCATTGATAATAACCGGATCGGCCAATCAACGGCAATTGCGGCGAGGGTGTAATAAGGATCATTAATCAATACTGTTTCCATATACATCGCCAAGGTATTAAGCAAATTAGCCGTTACGGAAGTAATCACAACAATTAGCAAGATCGAAAAATACGTCTTTTTCTTCCCAACAGCCTGATAAACTAAACCGCTAACACCACCCCAAGCAATAGGAGCTAAGGTCCAAAAAATACTCGTTAAACCAATTCCATAAGGACTAGTTAATTGTAGAACAATTCCCGCAACAATTCCTGTCGTAAAACCAAGTTTAGCCCCAAACAAAATCCCAACGATCATTAATGGGAGGCCATAAAAAGTAAACTTTAAACGCATACCAACATCGACACTGGCAAACTTTTCTAAGACAATCGATAATGCCGCCATTATCGCGCAAAAAGTAACCTGAAAAACCATTTTTTTATTCATAAAAAAAGACCTCCTCATAAGAGACCCGCATTAAAAAAACCTTCAGCGGACGCACCAGTAAACCGCCACTACAGTGTTCGTCCCCACCATACTCCCATGATAAGGCACTTAACGCTTACTGATTACTCTGTAGATAAATTATATGCTTTTTCCGGAAAATAGTCAAATAAAACAAGTCCTTATTTTGGCCCCGAGAAATAGTTAAAAATGACTTTTAAGCCTTGTAAACCTCTTCTAGGCTAATTACCGGCAATAAGCTTAAAAGCCCGTTTAAAGCGAAATTTGCATGGTTTTAGGCTGATTTTACGCCATATCACCAAATCGGTCATGGATTTTAAGATGTTTTTTGTTCTTAAAATATATCTTAAAAAATAAGTTAAATAATCTGTTTTTTTATTAAAAATATATATTGCATTCCTCTTTACAAATGCGATTTTAGGTATATACTTATTATGCAAGGAGGGCGTTTTAGATGGTAGATAAAAAGAAAGATTTTAAACAAACTGCAAAAGTTGAAGTAAAGAATGACAAAAAGTCTCCTGTAGCTGCAAAACCTGCTGCTGCACCTGCACCAGCACCAAAAAAGAAGTAACAATCTTTTCACTCGGCATAATAATGTCGAGTTTTTTTTATTTTTCAAGCCAAAAAAAAGCACTCTTTTCAAGTGCTTACTTTATTTTTATTTAAAGCGATTGCTTAACCAATGCGGTAATTTAGGGTTTGCCACATCTCGTTCAACTTTGCCTTCTTCCATTGGGCTTTTTTGTCGTTCGACAACTGGAGCACCATCAGCGCCAACAATTGTTTCTTTTTTGCCTTGGTCTTCAGCTGATTTCTTACCGAAATAGACAACACCGCCATCTTCAACATTGCTTGGAGCATCAAAGCCGGTCGCAATGACAGTAACGATTAATTCATCGTCAATATCAACATTAAAACCAGTTCCACAAATCAAATCAATTTCTGTATTTGAGGCTGCTCTAATTTCTTCCATGACATCGACTATTTCTTGCATACCAATATTAACGCTACTAGTAACAAACACGATAGCATCAGTCGCCCCATTAATATCAATTTCTAATAATGGACTTCTTACTGCCTTACGGGCAGCTTCAATAGCACGGTTTGGACCTTGGCCAATACCAATTCCCATTAAAGCCGTACCTTTATCTTTCATAACATTACGAACGTCAGCAAAGTCAACATTAATTAATCCCGGAACAGTAACTATTTCCGCGATTCCTTGAACACCACGACGTAAAACATTATCTACTTCTTTAAAAGCTTCTAATAATGGTGTGCTGCGGTCAGTCATATTTAATAATTTATCATTCGGAACAACAATTAAAGTATCAACATATGGTTTTAATTGTTCCAAACCAACTTTTGCTTGCGCCAATCTTTTTCGGCCTTCAAACGAGAAAGGCTTGGTAACTATACCAACAGTCAAACAGCCTAATTCTCGGGCAACACGAGCAACTACTGGTGCAGCTCCTGTACCAGTACCACCGCCCATACCGGCTGTGATAAATACCATATCGCTACCGCGGATTATATCTTTTATTTCTTCTTCGCTTTCTTGAGCAGCTTTTAAACCAATACTTGGATCTGCTCCAGCGCCTAATCCTTTGGTCAATTGTTTACCAATTTGTAATCTTGTTTCCGCTTTAGATAAACGGAGAACTTGAGCATCAGTGTTAATTGCGACAAATTCCACGCCCTTAACATCGTTCTCAATCATTCTGTTAACCGCGTTACCGCCGCCTCCACCGATACCAATGACCTTTATTATCGGCTTTTCATCAAATGTTTCTTGGTTGTTCATAATATCCTCCTCGAGTAGCTAATATTTAACATATATATTATACCATTGTTTTTTGAAAAATACACTCTAATCATAAATATTTTTTACATCTAAACTGAATTGTATAAATTTTATCACATAACGGAAAAAATAACAATTGTTTTCTTTACTTATGCGGTTTTGCCTTCGGTTTTACCATCACCGGAATAATTAAATCTTGATATAAGATCCGTTTTCCCTTGATGCGTTTTAGCACTAAGAATAAGGCGCCAGCAATAATGAAAATAATTGATAGGGCAATGCTAACCCGAATATTTCCTAGTAGCAAAACTTCGCCTTCATGCCTAAAGGTCTCGGTAATTGTTCGAACAACTCCGTACCAAATTAAATAGAAGCCTAAGAAATCACCGCTTTCTAAGTTCTTTGCTTTACGGCGTAAAATAAAGATAATAATTAAACCAAGAAAATTAAGGCTTGATTCATATAAGAACATCGGATGATAATATCCCGCCGTTAGGCCTGGTAGTAAATACCTTCCGGAAATATACATGTTATTAGTAATAAAACTCGGCAATAACTTTTGAAATAAAGCAACATTGCCAATCGCTTGCCCATATAATTCATGGTTGCAAAAATTACCCCACCGGCCAATGACTTGGGCAACAAGTAATCCTGGCGCTAAAAGATCAAGTGTTTTATAAGCGCTAGTTTTTTTAACATGACAATAAACAAGGGCAAAGATAATCGCAACAAGCACTGCGCCTTGAATTGCTAAGCCAGAAAAGCCACCTTTAAGGCCGATGACTTCCGCAAAAGAATCGAAAGAATCAAGATTAAATAAAACATACCATAGTCTAGCACCAACAATCGCTAGGGGCAAGCAAATAATTAAGCCATTATAAATAAAATCTTCATTGACGCCGATTTTTTTGCCTTCTCTTATACTGATATATAAGCCCGTTAAAGCGCCAATAACAATAAAAATACCATACCAATGAACAGCGAGGCTTCCTATTTCAAATGCAATCGGTTCTACCCACATAATTTACACTCCTTTTAGATAATTTTACTGAAAATATTATACCATGTTTTTTATTACTACTCAATAAGAAATCCATTAATTAAGCGGTTCCTGATAAGTAATGGTAAAATTTGTCTTTTGAAAAGTCACCTTAAATGTATATCCTAAATAATCATAGTAGAAAGTATCATCAACTTCACGCCCATTAAAATTTTCTTTGTAATAGGCTTTGGTAAGGGCAACTTGCACCGCATTATCATATTTTGCTCCTGATGTTTCCACATCGTAATCACTATATTCGTAAGTATAGTATTTAGCATCTAAATAGTCATCTTTTTCCAACAAGCCAGTCGGTTCATACCTAGTTTCAATTTTATTAATAATCGCATTCGGCAAAGCAATAATTAAAATACTCTTCGTATTATCCTTATTTTTGATAATCATCAACGGATAGTATAAAATCAGCCGCATGCTTTCCGTATATTGCCAACTATAATAGCGCTTTGTTGTGGCGCCTTCGATACTAGTAAAGGTCCGAAAATTAAGTGTTAATTGCAAACCGTTTTCTAAAGTCATATAGGCGATCTTATTGTAAATTACTTCATCTTTAACCTTTAAATAGACTTTCTCACTATCAGATTTCCCATCCTTGCCGATAAAGTGACGATTCAAATGCGTTTCTCGGCGTGTTTCTTCGGTTATTAACCGATAACTGATGCGGTTTTTCGCTTCATATTCCGCAAGTAGATTAGCGATAATTTCACTAACGACAAAGTCATCATTGCCACTAAAAATTATTTCATTTTCCCCAGTCCGCTGCAACGTCATGTTCACTGATAGCCCGGGAAACTTTAAAGTGTAATTAGGGATATCTTCCTTATCATAGGGTAAATACTCAACAAAATTTTGTTTAATGGTTAGTAAAATTTCATCTTCTAGACTTACTAAATCGGTGTTGAAAATACCAAAGCAGCCACTTAAAAAGGGCACCATTAATAACATTAATAAACTTAACAATCCTTTTTTCATTTTAGAAATCCTTATCATTATCATATAGCCCATATTCTTGGTAGACTTCGGCTTTAAACTCCAAAAAGCGATCTTCTTTTAAAGCTTGACGAATTCTTTTAGTTAGGGTAATTAAGTAATTAACATTATGAATACTTAATAATCTTTGCCCGAGAATTTCATTAGCTTTAAAAAGATGGCGCAAATAAGCTTTAGTATAATTGCGACAACAATAGCAATCACATTTATCATCTAAAGGTGTAAAATCTTCGGCGTATTCTTTATTCTTAATAATAACCCGGCCTCCATGGGTCATTGCTGTGCCATGACGAGCAATGCGGGTTGGCAGGACACAATCAAACATATCCACGCCGCGCTCAACAGCGTCTAAAATTGCTCCGGGAGAACCGACCCCCATTAAATAGCGCGGTTTATCTTTTGGTAATAAGGGTGTTGTAAATTCTAAGACTTTATTTTGGATCTCTTTCGGTTCGCCAACGCTTAAGCCACCAATTGAATAGCCATCAAAATCCATTTTTACTAACTCTTCAGCGCAGTGTTGCCGTAAGTTTTGGTGTTCGCCCCCTTGGACAATCCCAAAGAGCCCTTGAGTTTGATTATTTTGATTAGCGTTTTTGCATCGTAGTGCCCAACGCAAAGTTCGTTCAGTTGATTTTTGTAGATAGTCATAACTAGATGGATACGGCGGACACTCATCGAAGCACATCATAATGTCTGAACCTAAGTCGTTTTGAATTTTAATCGCTAACTCCGGAGAAAGGAATAACTTCGCCCCACTTTTATGATGTTTAAAAGTGACACCTTCTTCAGTGATATCGCGCAGTTTCGCAAGGCTAAAAACTTGAAATCCTCCTGAATCAGTTAGAATTGAACGTTCCCAATTCATAAATTTATGAAGTCCTCCGGCGGCTTTAATTATTTCTGAGCCTGGTTGGCACCACAAATGGTAGGTGTTACCGAGAATAATTTCTGAATCCATCGCCTCTAATTCTTCTTTAGTCAGTGTTTTGACTGTTGCTTGGGTCCCCACCGCCATAAAGACAGGAGTTGCAAAGGTCCCATGAGGAGTTGTAACCTCCCCTAAGCGGGCCATTGTCCGCTTGTCTTCTTTAAGTAATTTATATTTTATTACCATTGTTTTCTCCTAATCTATTTGATAAACATTGCATCGCCAAAAGAAAAAAAGCGATACTCCTCAGCAATTGCCATTTGATAAGCGTGCTTAACATATTCTAAGCGGGAAAAAGCACTAACTAACATAATTAATGTTGACTTCGGCAAATGAAAATTAGTGATTAATTGGTCAACGACCTGGAAACGATAACCCGGATACATAAAAATATCCGTATCTTCACTTACTTCAATGAACTGATGATATTTTTGGTAGATTGATTCAAGAGTTCTAGTCGATGTCGTGCCGACACTAATAATCGTCTGACCTTTGGCTTTAGCGGCATTTAAAATATCAGCCACTTCTTGCGTCATGTAATAATGCTCGGTATGCATTTGATGGCCTTCAACAGTGTCACTAGTGACAGCGCGAAAAGTACCGAGACCAATATGGAGCGTGACATAGCAAATCATCACCCCTTTAGCTTTTAGTTTAGCTAATAATTCATTAGTAAAATGTAGTCCCGCTGTTGGTGCCGCGGCACTACCTAAAGTAGTAGCATAAACAGTTTGATAGCGATTTTGATCAGCTAATTTTCGATGAATATAGGGTGGTAAGGGCATTTCTCCTAATTGTTCCAACTTTTCTAAAAATATCCCCTCACAAACAAACTTAACATGGCAAAAGCCATCATCGAATTTAGCAATAATAGTTCCTAGTAAAATATTATTAAAATTAATTTGCGTACCAACACGTACGCGGCGAGCTGGTTTAACTAGCGTCTCCCAGTAACCGGCTTTTTCTTTCAACAATAAAAATTCGATATTCGCTCCCGTATCTGTTTTCTTACCGTAAATCCGTGATGGCAAGACTTTCGTATTATTTAATACCAACACCGAATCAGGGGCGATTAAATCAATGATCTCCGCAAAATGGCGATGACTAATCTCGCCAGTTTTTTTATCCATCACTAATAATCGTGAACTACTACGATCTAAGAGCGGTGTTTGGGCAATCAGATTTTCCGGCAAATAGTAATCAAAATCTGCGACTCTCATTTTTCTTTTCCTAAATGACGGTAGGCTTTATCGGTAACGACTCGGCCCCGAGGAGTACGAATAATAAATCCTTCTTGGAGAAGGTACGGTTCGGTCACGTCTTCTAAAGTTGTTGGGTCTTCTGATATCGAAGCCGCAATCGCATTTAGCCCCGCTGGTCCGCCTTTAAAACGACTTATCAAAGCATTAATATATTTATAATCAGTCTGGTCAAGACCAGCCTCATCAATGTCTAATTTAAGGAGTGATGACTTGGTAATCCGTAGGGGAATCATTTTGCACTCCGGATCATCAAATTGGGCGAAATCACGAACTCTTTTGAAAAAACGATTGGCAATTCGCGGTGTTCCCCGTGATCTCTTAGCAATTTCTAGGGAACTTTCTTCATCAATATCAAAGTCGTAAATCCGCGAAGTTCGTTTAACAATACTTTGTAATTCGCTAGTCTTATAATAATTAAGTTGATGGACAATACCAAAACGATCGCGCAGCGGGCTAGAAATATCTCCACATCTCGTTGTAGCCCCAATCAAAGTAAAGGGCATTAGATTTATTTTCATCGGATTAGCGGTAACATCTTTCCCGATAATAATATCAACAAAGTAATCTTCCATGGCCGAATATAAAACTTCTTCCACAACTTGTGGCAGGCGATGAATTTCATCGATGAAAAGAATATCACCGGCTTCTAATTCGGTTAACAAGGTTACTAAATCACCAATTCTACTTAAACTAGGAGCTGATGTTGAATGGCATTTCTTCCCCATTTCATTAGCGATAATATAAGCAAGCGTCGTTTTTCCTAAACCAGGGGGGCCATATAATAAAACATGGTCTAAACTTTCTTCCCGTTGGCGGGCTGTTGTGATAAAGACATTCAACATTTCCTTAATATCATCTTGGCCAATATAGTCAACTAAGCGCTTCGGGCGTAGGCTATTATCATATTCAGCAAAAACTAATTCATCATTGTTCATTTTTCCACTCTCCAAACTTTTTAATTGGCTATTTAACTATTTTGTGCTATAATCAGCACATAAGAAAAGGCACAAGGGGTGATTAATTTGTATAATTATATTAAAGGTAAGGTTACTTTTGTAAAAGGAAATTATATCGTGTTAGAAAATAATGATATTGGGTGGCAAATTAAAACACCTAACCCTTTTAAGTTTACCGCTGGTACTAATATTACGCTTTGGACTTATCTGCATCTGCGCCAAGATATCATGGATATTTATGGCTTTTCCACACCGGAAGAGCGAGATTTCTTTCTCCAATTAATCAGTGTCAAAGGTTTAGGCCCCAAGGGAGCCTTAGCCATCATCGCCAGCGACAGTACGGAAAAAGTTATCACAGCGATAAAGAACAGCGATAATAAATATTTACAACAATTCCCTGGCATTGGTGTTAAAGCCAGCCAACAAATAATCTTAGATCTGCATGGCAAAGTAAACTTTGGGGAAGAAAAAACTAATGAAGATCCTAAAGTTACTTATATTACCGAAGCTCTCAAGGCGATGGGTTATCGCCAAAGCGAGATAAAATCAATAGCAAAAGTTATTGAAAACAATATCGAACAGCCAACAGAAACTTTAATAAAAACTGTTCTCAAAAGTCTAAGTCAGTAATTTCAATTTATTTTGGAGCTTTTTTTCTTCTTTATAAATATTGTTTTTAAACTCTTTCACAAGGTTTAGTTGTTTATGTTTAACACTAAGGTCATTATTCTTTAATAATCTCTGAACAGTTTTATTAATTAAGGCTGTTCTTTTTTTATTTTCCAAGTCTAATCGATGAATTATCCGGCTATTTTCCTTGATAAACAAGTTACAACGGTGATCAACGTTAGCGATATCATTAGCATAAACTGCCTCAACTGTGAGAATATGGCTCTTAATATTATCTTTAATATTATTGTACTCCCCAAATAATTCTTCTTTTTTCTTGACATCAGTAAGATTGATTTTCTGATAACCAAATTTATAAATATTAAATTCATAGTTTGCTTTTAATAATAACAACTTTGAATAGCCCAAGGCGAGAACATCTTTTTTAAAAATTGTCATTAGTTGGTTTTGCATTTGGCCTAATAGCTGATACGTCGCATCTAAATAATTATCATATAATTTAGTCCCGTTTCCATATAGTAATGTCAGACAATCACTGATGTTTTCTTTGATATCATCTTTACTACGGTGACGTTTATAGGCAATATACCGCGAAATTTCCTCAAATTTTGTAAAGATAGTGTCGCGATATTGAATGATTTTTTCATCCAAACTAATGAAAAGTTTTTCAAATAGGGCTTTAATTTCACTTGTTAAATCAATCATGTATTCGAGAACTTTAATATAAGGGTTATATTGATTGTTAATTTTACAAACAATAACCATTTCTGATAGTTGAATTAGTAGTTTTTCAAAGACAATACCAATATCTTCGTAAGATATTAACTTAGCATTATGCTTTTTAATCAACTCTAAACAAGCCAATTTTTTTTCGCGCAGTAAGTCACAGTTTTGTGATACTTTCTCTAAATCATATAAGATTTCTTTCGCAATATCTTCATATTTTAAAATTTCCAGTTTCAACTTATTGGTGCCAATTTCCAGTTCCGTAGCGTATTCTAATTGTTTATTAGTTAGCTCTTGTTTATCTGTTTCCGCAAGTACTAGTAATTGTTGTTCTTTTATTTTATTGAGGTAAGCGGATTTACAAGCAAGTTGCGCGACGAGGCCTTTTTCCCGAACATTATTTAATTGATTATTCAATTTTTTGATTTCCGGCAAATTATTTTCCGTCAACATAATTAAATCAATATTTTTACTATTTTCTGTCATCTCTGTTTCAATTTGTGACAGTTCTTTATTCATTTCCTTAGTTAGTTCACTAATATTTTGTTGGTAAACTTTAAGGTTTTCTTGGAGTCGATCATAATTATCTTTTGTTTTTTGTTTATATTCACGGTTAAGGGTGCTTAAGCGACTATTTACTTCCTGGCGTTGTTTTTTTTGGAACTGGGCCCAGTTAAACAAATCTGCTTTTTTCGTCGGCGAAACAACTTGTGAGTCTCTTATTTTTTCATAGTCTTCCCGGGAACCCAAATCTATTGATAGCGAGATGACTCTATTTTTAATAATCGGGATTAATTTCTCTACACCATGACCATTATGAATAATCCTTGTCTTAAAAGCTTGGATAGAAATATTCTTATTTTCTAAAGACAATAAATAAGCATCAACAATCTTGTCAACATCTTTATCGTTTTTAAGTTTCCGCTCATTGAAATAATCAATAAACTCGCTTTTTAAAGTATTCAA
>DATESD010000092.1:0-11539 GCA_035270985.1 Bacilli bacterium
TTCATTTAAAAGAATTTCTTGATCCTTTAAATTAAGACTGGCTGTCGTTTTGGTAATACCTTCGAGCGTTTTATATTCTAGTATGTTTAAATCATCCAAATAATTTATAGCAAATTGTCCTTCAGTAAAGAAATCTATTATACCGCCTGAAGAATACAACTTATCATTGATGTTTAAATTTTGAATTGCCAGTAAATCTATTAAGGCATCATCGACATAGATGTTGGGATTATTAGTATTACTGATACCAACAATTTTTCCAATTTCGTTACCGTATTTGGTGCACATTAAACCTAAAAACTTTTTATAATCTTCATTTTTGGTAACAGTCCCGCCGGCTTGTAATAGCGTATTGTAACCAAAAACATCATTTACTGCTAGCATGTCGATTACCCATCTATCAACAACAATTCCTTCTTCGCCGTCTAAGCGATAAAGGTAATCCGTTTCTTTTAATAGTTTTTTGGAAACAACTCCATATTCACGAAAGTAAACATCGTTGGTTGCTGCTTGTTCAAAAAGGTTAAAGCGAAAAGAATCGATTGCTTGATTATAACTATTTCCATAGAATCGATCGATATTTAAATCGGCTTTGATTGTTAACAAATCGTCGATGCTGACCGTTCCTTCTGGAATTATTTCCATTAACCGTCGATCACTATATAAAAAATCGCTTTCGATGACCTCCGTTGCTTTCGAAAAAGTTGCAAAAGATAATACAATTAGAATTGCGGACAAGAACATCGTGAATAACAGTAGTTTTTGTTTAGCTTGCAATGTATTAATATACGCAAAAGCTGTTTTAATGGTGTCCTTCAACTTTACAACAGCTAATTTATTATGTTTTTTTAGTTTTAGCTTTGGCAAATTATAATCAAAGCTCGCTACCGCTTCTTTAGTGATTAGCGGTTTATAAGAATCTTGTATTTTAATTTCATCGCTTTCTTCAATAAATTTAATTGCTATATTTTTATCACTCTTAGCAATATAAAAAGTATTGTTGTGATAAATAACATTAAGTTTTAATTGCTCCTTCTTTTCTTGGAAGAAATAATTAATATTAACATCACGATTGATGATTTCTTCTTTATTATATTCCTTTAGGTAGATGTTTCGATCTTGATTCGCCACTAATTCTGTGAGGCTTCCTGTTTTATTATCCCGGTCACTAATAATTTTACCATCTAAAATCTCTATTATTCGGTCACCGTAAAAATCTGCTAACCTTTTTTCGTGTGTTACTAAAACAACCAAACATTCTTCTGATATTTTTTTAATGATATTCATTATTTGTGTCGTGTTTTTTTCGTCAAGGTTTCCTGTCGGTTCATCGGCAATAACAACATCTGGACTTTTTACTAACGCCCGGGCAATCGCAACTCGCTGTTGCTGCCCGCCAGATAGTTGTTTTGCTTTTCGCTTTTTATACTTTTCCATCCCGACAGCTTTTAAAGCGTATTCAATTCTTGTATTTGCCTCAGTAGAATCTACTCCTAACATTGTTAAAACTAACTCTAAGTTTTTTGCTACTGATATGTCATCGATTAATCCGTAGTTTTGAAAAATATAACCAATCTTTTGGCTTCTTATTTCATCCCATTTTTTCGTTTTATACTTTTCGATAACAATTTCATTGAAAGAGATAGTTCCACTGTTGACACTGTCTAATCCGCCTATCGCATTTAGTAATGTTGTTTTTCCACATCCCGACGGTCCAAAAAAGCAAACTAGTCCTTTTTCAGGAAGCGTTAGCGTCGCATCATTAACAACATGAATTTCATTACTCTTATTCTTATTATAATATTTATTTACTTTATTTAGTTTAATCATCAGTTTCACCTATTCAACTTTCAAATTAACAAGTAAAGATTTTTTCATCAACAATTTGTTATACCTTCTCGCAATCAAATAACCAAACAACATATTAACAATAAAAATAAGAATATAGTAATCAACTTTTAGTGCGCCTAAAAATGTTCTCGCAAATTCTCCTTCAGCATTCTTTTGTAATACAATTAGCACTGCTGCCACGATTACATAAGAAAACAAGAAACACAGGATTATTTCAATTTGACTCATCTTCCTAATGCTATTCTTGTCGATGCCAATTGTTCGCAAAATCGTATAGTCTTTTTTCTTACTTAGCATTATTGTTTTCACCACTAAGTAAGCAATAATATAAACAATTACAAGAATAGGAACAAAGGCAAAGGTCGCATATATAACTAAAATTATCGTCTCCAATAAAGAAAAACTACCGCTGTTATCATATGGAGAAAATACATAATAGTTGTTTAGGCTTTCTACTTGCCGAATAACTTCACTATAATAATCGTGCGATTTAACATTTAAAGTTATTTGTTTCGTATCTTCTGTTATATAGAACTCTGCTAATTCATTACTTATGTAAACTGTCTGGTCATAACCGCCAGCTTCGATTACATCAACGTTTAGGTTGTTAAAATGAAAATTAGTTGCGCCTTTTTTATAGCTGCCTTTTGTAATTTTTATCTCGTTTCCCGATAGAGCCTCATCGATCGCAACATCTACGTAAAACTCAACTTCTTTTCCTAAGTTATCTTCATATGTTATTTTGTGTGGATGGCTATTCAGAGAAAATATTTTATAATATTCCGCAAAAATATTATTTGAAACATATATATAACTTGAATAATCGTCGGGATTTGGTTCAACAATTCCCACAATTTGAACAGCACCTAATTTTGCTGTCGGACTGTAACTATCTATCCTTGGCGTTCCATATAAATATACCATTTTCCCAATCAGTTTAAGGGCTTCTTCTTTTGTAAAACTAGCGCAAATAACTACTTCATTTTCATTGCTAGGGAAATTACCATATTTTAAATTTCTCTGGTTTATCGCATCAAGTAATAACGGATAATATCTCTCTCCACGAATTTCAGTTTCATCTAAGTCTTTATAGTACACTTTGTGATCGAGAATTACATCATACTTAACAAGAGAATCAACATATCGCAGGCCTGATAATTCATCAATTTCTTGATTACTTAAAATGCCTTTGTCTTTCTTTATAATAACTAATCTCTCTTCGTAATTGTTAGGAAAATAACTGTTAGAGGCCCCGCCTTGAAGAAAGCCGCCAAATAAGCCATCAACTGAAAAAAACGCCATAAAAACCAGAAAGACAATTACCGTTACAGCCAAGGATACCATCATTAATAAGGTGGTTTTTTGAGGTTGTGATTTTAAGTTTTTATTAGCAAAAATAAAAGCTTGTGGTATCTTCTTCCTTTTTGTTTCTATTTTAAATTTTCGATTGTCTTCCATTTCAATCGCTTTTTTTATTTCTTTATCTTCAACAACCTCGCCATCAAATAATCTAATAACGCGGTCAGCATATTTTTGCGTCTCTTCGTAATTGTGGGAAACAACAACCACTAATTTTTCTTTAGAGATCTCATATAATAATGCAATTATTTGTTTTCCGCTCTCGCTATCTAAGTTCCCTGTTGGTTCGTCAGCCGCAATAATACTGCTGTCTTTCGCTAATGCTCGAGCGATGGCTAACCTTTGTTTTTCTCCGCCCGATAGTTTTGTTGCTTTGTGATGAAGATGATTAGATAGCCCCACTTTTTCAATTAAACCAAGGGCTCTTTTTTTTCTTTCTTTTGCTTTAATGTTTTGAATGATCAACGCCGCTTCAACATTTTCCAATACCGAATAGCTATCTATTAAATTATAATTTTGAAAAATAAAACCAACACTTTTACGCCGGTATTCTTCCCACTCGACTTCATCAAAATAAGAAGTTTCTTCGCCGCTTATGTACATTTCTCCTTCTTCGTAAGTATCTATCCCACATATTACATTCAACAAAGTTGATTTTCCTGAACCGCTTTCGCCGGTTAAAACAATAAACCCTTTGTTAGGAAACTCAAGATTAACTTTTCTTAGCCCTAATGTAACTGTTCCTTCATTGTGATAATATTTGGAAATATTCTCTAGTTTTATCATAAAACTTTCCTCCAGTTTACTATTAATAATACCACTATTTTCATATTTTAGCAATGTAAGTGCGTCGTATCTAATAAAAAAAACTATTTTATCTTTACTTCTAAAATAGTTTTTTCCCTCTTTATAATTTTTTGAAATATTCTACTGATTTTTTTAAATCCTCACTACTTTTAACTTCGAGAACAACATACGAATTCGCTTTTTCTGCTTCCGTTTTATATTTCAACAAATCTATATCGCCTTCTCCTAAGGATAGATGACATGTTTTACGGTTAGCATCATGAATATGATATTCGCTAAATATGATTTTAGTTGTTTGTAAAACGGCTTTAAGGCGGTCATTGTCGTTGTTGTCATGGCCAATGTCATAATTAAATTCAAATCCTTCTTGCCACAACTCAATATATGTTTTTTGAATATGATTAGGAACATACACATTTTCTAAAACCATTTTAATATTGTTTCTTAGACAAATTTCTTTAGCTCTTTTTAAACTAATTTTTATGTTGGCTATATAAGTTGCATATTCCTTTTCATATATGTAATTTTTTTTGCCTGATATTGTTACAATCGGGCCTTCGTTCAAATGAATATTAATTAATTTGACTCCGGCTTTTCCTCCGAGAACTGCGTATTTTTCCAATAGCAACATATACGCATTAACTACTTCGGGATATGACGCAAAATCTGCTTCATCATAAAAGTGGAGTGTTAACTCCAAATCACTATCAACTAGCAAATTGAGCAGCTCTTCTGGTTTTTCTAATTGCTCACGGCAATAGCCAAAATTTAAATTAAGCTCGATAAAATCCAATTTTAATTCTTTAGCTAATTCGATGTTTTCTAATACCGACTCAAATTCATATAAAACTGGCATTCCTAATTTCATATCTTCACCTACTTAACAACTCTAATTCTAATTACTCCTGGTATTTCTTCAATTAATTTATATATTTCTAGAACATCAGCACCATCAACGTCGAATATAGTATACGCCAAATCCTTTAAAGACTTATTAGTCATATTCGCAATATTCC
The DNA here is from genome assembly GCA_035270985.1 of Bacilli bacterium. Classification (GTDB taxonomy): domain Bacteria; phylum Bacillota_I; class Bacilli_A; order ML615J-28; family CAG-698; genus JAAYBG01. Next base: position 5,034 of record DATESD010000092.1, read on the forward strand.
CGTTATGAAGATTAATTATTGCCGTGAATTTGTTGATCATTCCGGGAATGTTTTTGTGATTTATTGCAATTCTATTTTTAGAAAGACAAATTCCCGCATCAACACTCGGATAATTAACAGAATTACTAATATTACCGTTCTCCAAATAATCCATTAATTGCCTAACTGCCATTTGTGCACAATTATCTTCGGCTTCACCAGTTGATGCCCCTAGATGAGGAATAGCTATAACGTTTTTTATATTTACTATTTTGGGATTAGGAAAATCAGTAACATAACATTTAACTTTTTCGCTCTCGATTGCTTTTTCTAAATCCTCATCTTTAACAATTAAATCACGAGCAAAGTTTAATAAAACTACCCCTTTTTTCATTAAAGAAAAACTTTTATTATTTATCATTTGCTTAGTTTCTTCCACTAAAGGAACATGGATAGTAATATAATCGCATTCGCTATAAATATCTTCAATATTTTTTACATAAATTATATCTCTTGATAAATGCATTGCATTATTTATTGACAGAAAAGGATCATAACCATAGACATCCATGCCTAGATCAGCACAAGCATTAGCGACTAAAACGCCAATAACGCCGAGGCCAATAACACCGATCTTCTTATTCATTATTTCTGATCCGGCAAATTTGTTTTTTTCTTTCTCAACTAATTTGTCAATTTCTGGTGATGCTTTATTATCATTAATAAAATTAATCCCCCCAACGATATCTCTTGCTGCTAGAAGCATCCCCGCAATAACTAGTTCCTTAACACCATTAGCGTTTGCTCCGGGAGTATTAAAAACCACAACTCCTTGGTTGGCAAATTTATCAATAGGAATATTATTAATGCCGACTCCTGCCCTAGCAACAGCCACAACGCGGTGTGGAAGTTCAATGCTAGCCATTTGCGCACTGCGAACTAAAACGGCATCAGCATTACCTATCTCTTCTGTAATCCGATACTTATCCGAAAAGATTTCCATTCCCTTTTCAGAAATCTTATTTAAACATAAAATTTTCTTGTTCATCGGTTTTCCTCTTCAAATTTTTTCATAAATGCGACAAGGGCTTTAACCCCTTCCATCGGCATCGCGTTATAAATGCTGGCCCGCATCCCGCCAACTGTTCGATGGCCTTTTAAATTTATTAGGCCTTGAGATTTAGCTTCTTTTAAAAATTTATCATTTAATTCTTCACTATCAGTTATAAATGGTACGTTCATTAACGAACGGCTATCTTTACGAACTGTCGCTTTGAATAAACAACTTTGATCAAGATAGTCATAAAGTATCTTTGCTTTTTCATGATTTATTTTCGCTCGTTCTTCCAAACCACCAGTATTGATTAACCATTTAAATACTTTCCCGCAAATATATATTCCATAAGCTGGTGGTGTATTATATAAAGATTTATTATCACTATGTATTTTATAGCGCAACATCGTTGGCGTTGCTGGATATACCTCATCCGTTATCAAGTCTTCGCGAATTATAACGATAACTACTCCGGCAGGGCCAACATTTTTCTGCGCTCCAGCAAAAATAAGACCATACTTGCTGACATCAACTGGTTCTGATAAGAAACAAGAAGATTGATCGGATACTAGAATTTTTCCTTTAGTGTTCGGTGTTTGCCAATACTTAGTCCCATAAATAGTATTGTTCTCACAAATATAAACATAATCCGCGTTTTCGCTAATCTTCAAATTAGTAACATCAGGAATATAATTGAAATTTGTATCAGCGCTACTAGCAATGACACTAGCTTTCCCGTATAACTTCGCCTCTTCGTAGGCCTTCTTCGCCCAAACACCAGTTAAAAGATAGTCCGCTTCTTTATTCTTCATCAAATTCATCGGAATCATCGCGAACTGTTGGCTTCCGCCTCCTTGCAAGAATAAGACTTTATAATTACTAGGAATATTCATTAATTTCCGCAAGCTAGCTTCCGCCTCATCTAAAATAGCTTCGTAATCTTTACTGCGGTGACTCATTTCCATAACAGACATCCCCGTATTTTTGTAATTCAACATTTCTTCAGCGGCTTCTTCGAGCACACTAACTGGTAGCATCGCGGGACCAGCAGAAAAATTATAGACTCTTTCCATCTTTTCTCCTTTTCTTATATATATAGCAAGAACAGCTATTGTCTCAATAGCTGTTGCAATTTTTTATTTTAAATAATTATAAATTGTCTGAACCATTACACCTGTTGCCCCATAGAATTCTTTGTAGCTTGGTGATGTATGAAAGGCCGTTCCGGCAATGTCTAAATGAATCCACTGCGTCCCCTCTTCAATAAACCCTTCGATGAAAGCCGCGGCACCACTGGCTCCCATATTTCTTCCGGTTGAGTTCGTAAAATCGGCCACCTTGCTTGCTCTTACTTGTTTTGCGATATGTTTTGTAATTGGTAACTGCCAAGTGCTTTCTCCTGTTTTTAAGGATTCAGCTAAGAATTTGTTTATTTTCTCTTGATCATTACCAAAAATTCCCGTTGTATACTCGCCAAGAGCGACAACACACGCTCCCGTAAGGGTAGCTATATCAATCACTTCTTTACTACCTTCTTTTTGGGCAAAGAAGACACCATCAGCTAAAGTTAGTCTTCCTTCTGCATCGGTTGAGACTATTTCAATTGTTTTTCCGCTCATCGCTGTAATTATATCATCCGGCAATAGCGCTTCACCGTTAATACGATTATCGGTCGCACAAATGATTACCATAACATTGACCTTTACTTCATTTTTAACTAGACTTTCAAGAACGCCAAGAACCGTTGCGGCTCCAGCCATATCGCACTTCATCGTGTTCATTGATGTTTTGATACTGTAGCCTCCGGTATCATACATTATACCTTTACCTACTAAAGCAATGGGGTCCTTCCATTCGGCTTGCCCCTGGTATTTTATATATATCAACCGCGGCTCGCAAGTGGAACCTTTATTAACGGCAAGAAATGCTCCCATTTTTAGGGCTTCAATTTGTTGCTTATCATAAACATTAATACTAACTTTTTTATTATCTAATGTTGTTACTAGTTCTTGAGCATAAGTTGCTAAATCAACTGCCGATAAATAATTATACGGTTTATTGACTAAATCCCGCGTGTTATCAATCGCTACCGCAAGATTCATCGCCGCAATTATTTCCTTCTTAACATCGTGCTTTGTAACAAAATCCCAACTAACATCGTTTTCGATCTTTTTTGTGAGAAACTCATCATATTTATAATTGTAATAATGAGCACTTAAAATAAAATTAAAGGCTGCTTCTTGATAATCTAAGTTTCCTAAGAAACTATCAAAATTAATAACTAATTCTTTTCCTAATGAACCATTTATGTTTTTAACAGCATCTTTTAGATTTTCTTGAGAATAATCTTCGACTTTACCTAAACCAACTAAATAAATTACTCTGTTTTTAATTTTACCCAACGTTGAAATTTTATTTATTTCTCCTAGCGACAATAGCACTAGTTTATTTTTGATTAGATCTTCAATTTCACTATTGATATTATCATCAATTTCTACCTTTTGATCGACAAACAAACCCCAAACTAACGGTTTTTCATTTTCTATTTTTTTAAAACATATATTTATATCTAACATTTCCTCACCTCTATTTAATTATATCTGTTCCCATATAAGGGATTAATACTTCTGGAACTCTTATTGAACCATCTTCTTGTTGGTAGTTTTCCATTATTGCAACTAACGTTCGCCCAACGGCTAAGCCAGATCCGTTTAAAATATGGACATATTCCAATTTTGCATCTTTATCGCGTTTAGTTTTAATATTTCCCCGCCGAGCTTGATAATCCTCACCGTTAGAAATGCTTCCGATCTCGCGATATGTGTTTTGACTTGGTAACCAAACCTCTATATCATAAGTTTTCGCCATCGCAAAACCCATATCACCACTACAAAGCGAAATGACATGGTAAGGCAGTTTTAACTGTTTTAATACTTCTTCCGAGTCTAACAACATTTTTTCTAGTTCATCATACGATGTCTCAGCGCTTGTCAATTTAATTAGTTCAACTTTATTAAATTGATGGGTTCTAATCAGCCCCCTTGTATCACGGCCGGCACTACCCGCTTCCGAGCGGAAAGCCATCGTGTAACTACAATGGTAAATTGGCAGCTTCGCAAAATCGAGCACTTCATTGCGATACATGTTAATCGTTGGCACCTCAGCAGTTGGATTTAAAAACCAATCGCCATTGCCATTTGCTAATTTGAAAGCATCTTCTTCAAATTTTGGTAGTTGTCCTGTTGCCGTCATACTTTCGCGGTTAACAATATATGGCGGAATTATTTCCGTATAGCCGTGGTTTTTACTATGTAGATCCATCATAAATGCAATTAGGCAACGCTCAAGTCGCGCCCCTAAGCCTTTATAAACTACAAAGCGGCTACCTGTTATTTTCGCTGCTCGTTCAAAATCCAAAATATCTAACTTTTCCCCAAGATCATAATGGGCTTTGGGAACAAAATTAAACTTAGTCGGCGTTAAATACTTTCTAATCTCAACATTTTCTGTTTCATCTTTTCCAATCGGAACCGATTTGTGCAAGATATTCGGTGTCATTAATAAAGAATACGTAATTTCTTTATCTAATTTTTCAACGATTGCATCTAACTCAGCTATTTCTTCACCAATGTGGGCAACGCTATCTAAGGCTTCAGTTGCATCTTGTTTTGTTCGCTTTAATTCGCCAATCAATTTGCTCTTTGCGTTTCTTTCTTTTTTTAAGTTTTCCACCTTAACAAGCAAATCTCTTTTTTCTTCATCTTTAGCTTTCACTTCTTGCAAATAGCTAAAATCTTTTTGTCTTGTTGCTAATTTCGCCATGACGTCGGCAACATTTTCTCTAATCAATTTAATATCAATCATACTTTCCTCCTTTAGAATATAAAAAAACCCTTATATATAAAAATTATATATAAGGGACGAATTTCTCCGCGGTACCACCCTAGTTAGACCCTAAGGCCTCACTTGATTATTCTTTAACGGGAATTAGCCGGAAGCAAAGCTTCTCCTCCAAGATAGATTCTAAAGACTACATCTTGATTCACACCATCCATCAAGTCTCTTAATTGTAGTTGTCTTTATACTATGTCTTCTCACAGGGTTCTTTAATTATGATATATTATATATTCTTTATTTTGTTTTGTCAAATATTATTCGTGCTTTTAGCAAATCGGTACAAACCAACCAAATTATCAGTTGTTGTTTTTACGATTACCATTTCCCAAAAGCTTAAAAGCATTAAAACTATTATCGCAAAATTAGGATTATTTTTTAATAGCCAAAAATAAGAAAAATAAGCAATTACCAAATCAACCATATAGGGAACTAAAGTTATGAGATCTATTTTATATTTATCATATGCTTTAATAACTGTAACATTATCCTCTAACAAACTATCGTGTGTTTTAGTAATTTTAAATAGTTTCTTATTTATTATCAAAGATAACAAAATTCCTACCAAGATTCCACTCGTTTTAACAATCACATATAGAGCGTTAACAAAAGCAACTCCCCCGAGATAAATAATATAGATGCTTTCTGTACTAAACCAATCAACACCAATAAAAAAGGTTAAGGCTGGAATCGTAATTAGGCAAACAATTAATATGTATATGCTATAAAGAGCAAAAAGCCCTTTGTTATTGCATTTATTTACCACGGTTTATTCCTTTTCTTCCTCATCAAGGAAAACATAGTCTTCATCGAAAGTGAAGCCGTCGTTATCGTTTTCTTCATCTTCTTCATTTTCTTCCGTTCGTGGAACAATCGCTATTGAGGCAACCGAGTGCCCTTCGTTAAGTTTTATAATACAAACTCCTTGGGTATCTCTGCCGACAGTTAGGATTTGATCTAAGTGTGTTCTGATTATCATTCCTTTATCGGTAACTACTAATACGTCTTCATCACCTCTAACCGTTAATAGCGAAATCATATTTCCGTTTTTAGCTGTTATATTTAAGGCCTTAACACCTTTTCCCCCCCGAACTTGAACTCTGAAAGCATCAACATTCGTTCTCTTACCATATCCTTTTTCCGTAGCAATAACAATTTCATCACCGTCGGTGTTGATAATCGCCATTCCGACCATTTGTTCGCCTTCGCCAACCTTTAAGCCTCTAACTCCCGCGGCAATTCGTCCCATTGGACGAATATCAGATTCGCTAAACCGAATCGCTTTACCGTTCGATGCTCCTAAAATGATATCTTTTTCCCCGTCAGTTGTTGAAACTTCAAATAGTTCATCGCCTTCATTTAAAAGTATCGCTTTGATTCCGTTTGTTCTAATATTACTAAACTCCGAAATTTCTGTTTTCTTAACTATTCCTCGGCGAGTGGCAAAGATTAAATATCCATTGACTTCGTCCTCAGGAACATTAACAACAGCCGCTAGTTTTTCTTCTTCATCAAAATTGAGAATGTTGACAATTGGCAAACCTTTGGCGATTCGACTAGATGTTGGAATTTGGAAGGC
>DATESD010000093.1:0-4266 GCA_035270985.1 Bacilli bacterium
GTTACTATCTACATAAAAAATCAATTTAAAGAAAGGGGACAAAAGCACAAGAATAGCATTAATTATAGCTGGCAAAAACAAAACCTTGTGGGTTTTTAAATATCTTGCATCAAAAATACCAATTAGAAAAATTGGAATAAAAGGCGAAAGTGAAAAGCCAACGATGTTAAAAAAAACATTTAAGCCGGTTAAACTAGCTCCGCTATCACCGGCTAATATTGTTCCAACTTCTGATAGAATAATAATCACAGTTAAAACAATTGTGTATGAGAAAGATCGTTTTAGATTATTTTCCATTACCCTATTAGTATTTAATAATATAAATAGGAAAAGCAGGGTGATTATATCAATTGTATATATAGTAGCAAGGATTTCCATTATTTTTTCTCCTTTCTAAATGTAAAAAACATCAGTTATCATTTTTTTCATTTAGTTTATAGTAATGATTTGATTTTATACATAATATTATACATTATTTTTTGTAAATGGGCAATATTTTTAAATAAGTAAAAGCAGGCCACTTGCAACATTACACCACTTGCAACATTGCAAAAGCAAACCACTTGCAATAAGAAATTTATAATAGTATAATAAAATGAAAAAAAGGCACAGTATAGATGGGCCTATTTAAAGAAGGAGAATAAAAAATATGGAAAAAACAAGCTTTGTAAAGCTTAGAAGATTTAATCTTATTATGGGAGCTATTCATTTAGTTCAAGGTATTCTTATGTTAATCTTATCATCAACAGTTATCCAAAAACTTGGTGAATTTAAGCCAATGATCACCCAAAACTTCTTACAATACAATCCGATTACGCAATCATTAGAATTGGCAAGTTCAGATTTATTTGCCCTACCCTTTGGTGTCTTTGTAGCAATATTTTTATTGTTATCAGCGGGAGCGCATGCGCTTATTGCTTTACCTAAAAAATTAAACGATCAATACAATAGTGATCTTAAAAAGGGGATTAATAAATTTAGGTGGTTTGAATATGCCCTAAGCTCATCAGTGATGATTGTTTTAATCGCAACTTTGTTTGGTATCTATGACATAGCATCATTAATTTTAATCTTTATCGTTAATGCAACGATGAACTTATTTGGTCTAGTAATGGAACAATTAAACGCCAGACGAGCAAAAGATGAAAAAGTTATTTGGGGACCGTTTATTTGGGGCTCATTTGCGGGAATTGCTCCATGGATTGCCATTTTAATCTATATGTTTGGAACCGGTAATTTCGGCCAAGTGCCTTGGTTTGTATGGGCAATCGTCGGAACTTACTTTGTAGCTTTCAATACATTCCCCGTCAACATGGTTCTCCAATATAAAAAAGTTGGTAAATGGAAAAATTATCTATATGGCGAAAGAACTTATATAGTCTTAAGTTTAGTTGCGAAAACTATTCTAGCGTGGCTAGTATTATTTGGCGCAATGCAACCATAAAAAATTCTTAATAAAGCTGTTTTAAAACCTCCTATATTTATTAGGAGGTTTTTTTAAGGATATTATGTTCTTAAAATATAAACACTGTAATTGGCTTAACGGTTTTTAGGAAAGGCATCTTGAAGGTATTTACGATACCTTCTCTTTGCGTTATATTTCTTTTTTCTTTCCTCAGGCATAATTTTCCCTTCCAAATTAATCTTTTTTTGTTCGCTAGAATTCCGACACTTTAAGTATTCTTTATCAGGATTATTATATCTAAGCTCATAAAATTTCTCTTTTGATATTAAGTACACAGCTCTGATAGCATCTTTATGGTGATGCTTAACCCGCGGGATTTCCCGGGCAATTCTAGCCGCTTCTTTTCTACTACTAGCTTCTACCCCAAACTCAACAGGGTAGTAATTATTCCGGCCAACATGACCACATTTACACACAACTCCATAATAATTTATGGTAGAATAACTACTTTCATTGTTAGATGAATCCTCAGCAAATTCATTCTGGTTAACTAGTACAACATTGGCGCGACAATTATCACCAAATTCATACGAACGATTGATAAGAATGGTTTGGCGATCAGTCCATCCACTCATCGCATCTTTCTCGATATATTTAACTGTTTCGGGAATTTCTAAAAATGGAATACCTAGGCAATTTTTAAAAGCTTCTGCTTCAATTGTAACAATATTTTCTGGGATAATGATTTCTTTTAAAGATACACAGTTAGCAAAACAGCGAGTAGCAATCTTTTTTAGTTTGCTATCCGTAGTTAATGAAACTTTTTCTAATTTTGCACAATCCATGAAGGCTTCTTCTTTAATACATTGAGTAGTTTTGGGGATATAAAGTTTTTTCATTTTTTTGTGTCCGAAAAAAGCTCTTTCTTCGATACAAAAGATATTTTTTGAAATAGAAACACTAATTTGCCGATGGTTAGTGTTAATGGTTTTAGCACTTGGATTTTCTTGGACTTTTACCACAATAATATCTTCTCCTTTGTCTTGTTTTTATATAACTTTCCTTTATTATATCATTATCTATTTTTTTGCACAAGATTGGTTTTTTTCTAAAAAAATTAGTTAGTAGGGAAGTGCGGTTTTTAAAATTTTATTACTTTTTCTTTGTTTTTACAATTGTTGGATGTGTTCGAGAACATAATCTTATAATAAATAAAAAGGATAAAGTTGTCCTTTTTTTGTTTAAAAGATTTTATCTTTAGGTATTTTTATGATATAATACGGTGATGTGTCCTGGTAGCTCAGCTGGATAGAGCAACAGCCTCCTAAGCTGTGGGTCGAGAGTTCGAATCTCTTCTAGGACACCATTTTTATTTGAGGTGAAGTATGGATAAAATGTTATACCTAGCGAAGAAATACTATCTAGTGGTTGGCGACCGCTTTGAATTGTTTTATCGAGGGATAGTAAAAGCTATTAATCCGTATAATTATTATATAAAAATAACTTGTGATAAGGGAACCCCCTATCCACGCTATTTTATGTTTCTCCCTAATGCTAAAGATGAAGGGGAATATGAACTTAAAGTTGACCTTGTTAATGACTTCGGACAGATACTTGAAACAGCTAAAACCATTTTAGTTGTTAACGCTCCGCGTAAACCGCAAACTTCAGTTAATATTTTATGTATTGGTGATAGCCTAACAGCTGCTGGGTATTGGACAGCCGAAGGATATCGTCGTTATTGTCATTTACAAGGGAAGCCAGAAGGGCTAGGTTATGAAGGGAAAATTAACCTGATTGGCTTATGTAAATATAAAGTAGGGCAAGATATAATCGGCTATGAGGGGTACGGTAGTTGGCAATGGAAAAGTTTTTGTACAAACTCATTACCAAGCAAGACTTCCAACATATGGGTTGAAGTTAAGGAACATAACAAAACAGTGGCTGATCAACATAGCCTATGGTTAAATAGTGGTAACAAATGGATTTTAGAAACAATAACAGTTAATAGATTGAAATTTAAGCGGGGACCGGGACATACGGAAATAGCTCCAAAAATTGCTGATGTTTTCACGGCCGAAAGCGATGCTGTTCATCCGAATAAAATTGAAATTAATAGTTTTTCTTGGGAAAATGGTAATCCTTTTTGGAATGGAAAAATTGGTGACATTGATTTTATAAATTATATTAAAACAAACAATTTTGCTGTTCCTGATTTTGTCTATATATTGCTAACCTGGAATGGTTTATCGATACCTTATAATAATGATTTCTCGGTTCATCATCAATATGCAACAAAACTAATTGATAAGATTCATGAAGATTTTCCCAAGTGTAAAATCAGATGTATGGGAATTCAAATTAGTTCCGTAAATGGCGGCATTGCCGCAAACTACGGCGCCAAAGGCCCATATAGTGATATGTACGGAACGGTTACAACAGCTTTTAATTACAATAAATGGTTAGAAGATTTATGCTTAAGCACTAGATACCGTGAGTTTTGTCAATATCTTGATGTTAAGGGGCAATTTGATAGCGAATATAATATGCCGATGGCAGAACAACCAGTTAATGCTCGGTCTGATATTTTAGAAAAAGTAGGAACTAACGGTGTTCACCCAAGCATGTCTGGTTATTTGCAAATAGGTGACGTCTTTTATCGAAGTCTTGTTCATGAACTAAATAAAAAATAAGGTTTAGTATTTGTCATGAGTACTAATTTTATTATCACAAGCATAAAGAAATGCATTAAGTTTAAAATATGATATAATATAAATATAAGAGAGGAATATGACTATGAAGTTTAATGAATATCAATACCTTAGACCAAACATGCAAGAGGTCGAAAAAAAGTTTCTTGC
>DATESD010000094.1:0-3849 GCA_035270985.1 Bacilli bacterium
GCAATGGATCGCTACGAAGAAGTTCTTAATGAAGTTCCGAAGGTGCGTAAAGATTTAGGTTATCCACCACTAGTTACGCCATTGTCACAAATGGTCGGAACACAAGCCGTGATGAATGTGATGACAGGCGAACGTTATAAAATGATACCAAAAGAAATAACTGAATATGCACGGGGATTGTATGGCAAATCTCCAGCACCAATTGATCCGGAGATTCTAAAAAAGGTTCTTGGTGATGGTGATGCAACCATAATCACTCATCGTCCTGCTGATGATTTAGCTCCGCAATTCGAAGAATTAAAAGAAAAATACAAAGACTTAGTAAGATCTGATGAAGATGTTTTAACATGTGCTCTTTTTGAAGCTGTAGCTGTTAAATTTTTAGAAAACAAATACAAGCCAAAAGAAGAAGCTGTTGAAATCAATCTCTATATAGGGTAGGTGAGGCAAAATGATGTTTGGTGCATTATACACTCCAGAACAAATTGAAAATTTTAGTGTAGCTGATGGTTTAGTTCCCGCTTTAATTGCGATTGCCATTGTTTTTGTAATTTTAATAATTATCATTTTATGTGTTAATTTGCTTAAGTTAGTTAATAAGAAGCAAGTAGTTGTTAGTGAGTTAGTCGAAGTGGCTAAAAAAGCTTTTACTATTGAAGATATTACCGATGAAGATATGATGGCTGCAGCCTTAGTTGCAACAATTGATTATGCCTCGGAAACAAAAAAAGATGTTCGACTAGTATCGATCAAACAAATAGATTAGGGAGAAACTATAAATGAAACTATATAAAGTTAAAGTAAACGGTAAAGTATACGAAGTAGAATTAGAAAGTATTAGCGAACAACCAGGAAATATTGTTGCTGCTGCTCCAGCTGCCAAAGTGGCACCAGTAGTGGCTACTGAAGCACCAAAGACAACTAGTGCGGGAGCAACTATCATCGCTCCAATGCAAGGAGTTATTATTGGTGTTAACGTAAAAGTAGGGGCGACAGTTAAAAAGGGTCAAGCGGTTGTCGTTCTGGAAGCAATGAAACTTGAGAATGACATCGTCACACCTGTTGATGGCGTTGTTAAGCAAATATTAGTTAGCAAAGGACAAACTGTTAATATTAACCAAACGTTAGTAGTAATCGGGTAATTAGATATGGTTTGGGAATTGTTAAAGGAATTCGCATTAGAAACTGGAATTGCTCAATTCTTCGCTGCTGGCGGATGGAAAAATGTAATTATGATTCTAATTGCTTTATTGCTATTATATTTAGCAATATTCAAAAAATTCGAACCCTATTTATTGTTGCCTATTGCTTTTGGTATGTTGCTTGTCAACTTACCTAATAGTGAAGTCTTTATCCAAGACAAAGTTACTGGTGAATATTCAGGTTTGTTTGGGTTTCTATATTTAGGCGTTAAAACAGGAATATATCCTTGTTTAATCTTCTTAGGAATTGGCGCCTCGACTGATTTTGGGCCATTAATTGCTAACCCGAGTAGTATGATACTAGGAGCAGCAGCTCAAATTGGGATTTTCATTACTTTTCTCGGCGCTTTAGCGCTTGGCTTTGATGCCAAAGAAGCGTCTTCAATTGGAATTATTGGTGGTGCTGATGGACCAACAGCTATTTTACTGACAAGTAAGTTAGCTCCTCATTTATTATCAGGAATTGCAATTGCTGCTTATTCATATATGGCCTTAGTGCCAGTTATTCAACCACCGATTATTCGGTTGTTAACAACAAAAAAAGAACGAAGCGTAAAAATGGAACAATTACGCGAAGTATCTAAGTTAGAAAAGATTTTATTTCCTATTTTAGTTACTCTCGTAGTAGTTTTAATTATTCCTTCATGTGCCCCATTAATTGGAATGCTAATGTTAGGTAACTTAATTAAAGAGTCAGGTGTTGTGCCAAACTTGGTTTCAACGGCATCAAACGCTTTATTATATATTGTAACAATATTGTTAGGTATTTGTGTTGGAGCAACAACAAATGCGGCTACATTCTTATCAATGGAAACAATAAAAATTGTTGTCCTTGGAGTTGTTGCCTTTGGTATTGCAACAGCAGCCGGAGTCTTGTTTGGTAAGATAATGTATATAACTTCTAAAGGTAAGGTAAACCCAATGATTGGTGCCGCTGGAGTATCAGCAGTGCCAATGGCAGCACGCGTTGTTCAACGCGAAGGTCAAAGAGAAGATCCAACGAACTTCTTATTGATGCATGCAATGGGACCTAACGTTGCGGGAGTTATCGGTTCAGCAATTGCTGCTGGTATTTTACTAACATTATTTGGCTAAAATAAATGAATTCAAAAATTAAAAGAATAACCATTGATGCTATTTTACTAGCGCTACTAATTGTCGCTAGTAAAATTGCCCTTCCAATCGGGCCAATCAGTCTTACATTACAGCTTTTTGTTGTCTTAGTAATATGCTTGACTGTTGCTCCTAGTGACGCTTTAATCATTTTGGCCAGCTACATCGTATGTGGACTATTTGGCCTTCCGGTCTTTGCCACGGCATATTCCGGAATTGGTTATCTATACGTTCCCTCTTTCGGGTTTATTCTCGGATTTATGGGAATGGCATTAGCGATGTTTTTTATGAAACGCCAAAAATTGATTAGTAAAGACAACAAGTATTATTATTTTCTTACGACTTTAGTATTAATTGCTGTTGATTATCTATTTGGGTTTTTATATGCCGTTGTGATGATAAAAGTGTTTATGGTTATTGATTTAGAAATATCAACTATGCAAATTTTATGCAAATTTATCATAGTATTTATACCATTTGATATAATTAAAGGCGTTATTGCTAGTATCGTTGGTCGAAGAATAAACAATAGCACTGTCCTTGACTAGTGCTATTTATTTTTAAGGAGATGTTTATGTATAAAATAATAGAATTTCAATCTTTGCCTTCAACGAATTTATATATTAAAGAAAATTACCGGAGTCTAGCTAATAAAACGGTGGTGATGGCTAACCATCAAACAGCGGGCCGGGGCCGACGGGGACGAGTGTGGCAAGATAGCGACGACTTATTGTTTTCTATCTTGTTGAAGAAAAACCTTCCGGAAAGCATTACCAATTTGAGTTTGTTAATGGCAGCATCATTATATAAAACATTGATTAAAAAAGTTGAAAATGTTACAATAAAGTGGCCAAATGATATTCTTGTTAATGGCAAAAAGTTAGCGGGAATTCTCTTAGAGTCCGTAATCAATGCCGGTAAAACAGAATACGTTGTTATTGGCGTGGGGATTAATACTAATACCGAAGAAATTGATGCTAGTTTGCAAGATAAAGCAACATCGTTATATTTAGAAACGAAGGCCAAAGTTAATAAAAAAGAGTTATTAAGAAAAATAATCCGGGGTTTTAGTGAAGAATATAAACTTTACAACGAAGGAAAAAGCGACTATTTGCAAATATGTCGCCACCATTCTAGTGTTATTGGTAGGGAAGTAACAATCATTATTAACAACGCACAAAAAACCGCGAAAATTGTCGATATTCTTAGTAATGGGAATATATCTTTAATGGTTGATGATCAACAGATTGAAATGAATAGTGGAGAAATAACTCTAACAGAGTTATATTGAGAATATGAAAGAATTGTTATCTTTGTTCTTAACATTTTTAAAGATTGGGGCTTTCACCTTTGGTGGTGGTTATGCGATGATTCCTTTAATCCAACATGAAATGGTGGAAAAAAAGAAATGGCTAACTAGTGAAGAGATGGTTGATATTATTGCTATCGCTGAATCAACCCCCGGAGTCTTGGCCGTTAATACTGCAACTTTCGTTGGTTATAAAATCAAGAAGTTTTGGGGTAGTTTCTTTGC
>DATESD010000095.1:0-2777 GCA_035270985.1 Bacilli bacterium
AAATCACGTTCTTCTCCTGTCATACCACCATTAACTCCGAGAACAAAGCTAAAGTGATATGGAGGATTAATAAAGCCCTTTTTTGCAAGGCGAAGTACCATATCAATATGGCCTTTTTCAAAACACTCTAACTCTTTATATATTCCCCGACTTTCAAGTTCTTTTGCGAAGTACTTAATGTCATTTTCTGTATTAACAAAAATATCATCGCCGCCAAAGTTTAAAGTTCCACAATCAAGTGTTGCCATTTCCGGATGTAAAACTACCGGCCCTAGACGTTCATCACGGCTCATGCCAACAGCTCCACCTGTTGACACTTGAACGATAACTTCCGGACATTTAGCTTTGATAGCATCAATTATTACTTTAAAACGACTCGCTTCTTGCGTGGGAGATCCATCATCAAAACGAGCGTGCAAATGGATAATTGAAGCGCCAGCTAAATAAGCCTGATAAGCACTTTCTGCCATTTCGCAAACGGTATAAGGAACACTCGGATTATTTTCTTTCGTTACTTCCGCGCCAGAAATTGCGGAAGTTATAATTAATTTTTCCACGTTGCCCTCTGCAAAGCTTTTGGTACAATACAGGTTCCGCTAGCACTAGCAACTAATATCGGTTCTTCCAAAAAATCTGCTGCTGAAGGAGATATATTTGGTCGCGAAGCAATTACTTTATAACAACTAAACTTCATTTTCCTCGAAGAGTTTCCTGCTTCAACTATCTCACCATGAACCTCTAAAAAATCACCAGCAAAAACAGGGGCTAAAAAATCAACTTTATCATAAGCTCTAAATAAACCTTCATCTCCATCATGGCGAATTAATAATTCCGTTGCTAGGTCCCCAAATAATCCTAATATACGCGAACCATCAACAAGATTTCCTCCATAATGAGCATCCTGTAATGACATTCTTAAACGAATCATTGTTTTCATAATAAAACTCCTTTCATGGGAATAACTTTATCGATAATTAGTTCTGCCTCAGTAGCAGCTATTACTTCTTGTATTGTGAAACTAGGATTAACTTCCAGTAAGTGCAAGCCATCTTCTCGCACTTCCATAACCGCCATTTCAGTCACTATCAAATCAACTTTTTTATACGCAGTGAGTGGTAATATGCATCGTTTCAATATTTTTAATTTACCTTTGTTAGTGTGAGTCATGGCGATAATTACTTTTTTAGCGCCACTAACTAGATCCATTGCTCCACCCATCCCCGGAACTCTTTTCCCAGGAATAATCCACGAAGCTAGGCTTCCTTCTTCATCAACTTCTAAAGCTCCTAAAACGGTAACGTCAACATGGCCACCACGAATAAACATAAAGGAAGTAGCGGAATCCATAAAGGCTCCTCCCGGAGTAATTGTTGCTTTCAAACCTCCAGCATTGACAATATCACTTTCTTCCTCAGTTACAGAACCAATGCCAATAATCCCATTTTCTGCTTGTGAAACAACATGCTTCTCTAAAGGAATATAATTTGCAACCAACGTTGGTATTCCAATACCTAAATTGACAACATCACCATCTTTTAGTTCTAAAGCAATGCGACTGGCAATGACAATTTTTTCATCCATTATTTTACCTCCATGACAATATAATCAACTAAAGGAAAGGGAGTGATAACGGCTTCTGGATCAATTTCTTCAACTTTGCTGGCACAGCAAGCAATAACAAGTGACGCCGCAGTTGCCATAATTGGATTAAAATTACGCATTGTTTGGCGATATTTTAAATTACCATATTGATCACAAATAGCTCCACCAAGAATGGCTAAGTCAGCGAAAATTGGTTCTTCTAATAGGTACTCAACACCTTTAACTTCAATAACTTGTTTTCCGTCTTGGACGATAGTCTTTAATCCTGTCTGTGTTAAGATACCACCAAGTCCTGCCCCAGCAGCTCTAATTTGTTCAACAAGCGTTCCTTGAGGAACAAGCGTTACTTCAAGCTTGCCTTCTTGCATTAATTTCCCTGCTGTTGGATTGGTACCAATATGGGAAGCAATCAATTTTTTAACCCTGTTGGCGACAATAAGTTTACCAACACCGAGATCTTCAAAACCACCATCATTACAAATGATTGTGAAATTATCAAAATCAGTTTCTAAAATCATATCAATCAAATACTCCGGACTTCCATTGGCAAGAAAACCACCAACCATAATTGACATTCCTGAATGTAAATGTGTTTTAAATTGTTCTTTGCAAATAAATCCTCGCATGAATTCTCCTTATTTAGGCGGCATAATTGTTGCTTCACCAACAATTACAACTTCACCTTTATTATTTTTAGCAGCACAATCAAATATTACTCGGTTTTTTTCCATGATAACTTCTTTTACTGTTACAGTCGCAGTAATTATTTCATCTAAATAAACTGGTTTAACAAATTTTAAACTTTGAAAAGTGTAGATACTTCCTAGCCCAGGTAGCTTAGTTCCAAAAATTGCGCTAAAGAGTGAACCGACTAACATCCCATGGACAATTCTTGTTTTAAACATCGTTGTTTTCGCATACTCCTCATTTACATGAGCAGGGTTTGCATCACCTGACACAAGGGCAAAGTTTAAAACATCAGACTCCGAAAAACTTTTCATCAGTGAAGCAGAATCACCAACATGTAAATCAAAAATTGTGTATTTTTTCAAAAATATCTCCTTTCATTAAAAAAACTGTTGTCTAAAAAAAGACAACAGCGCTCCATTTAATAATGGCAGTGGAGAAGGCGTATCTTGTCCACCAAGATAATAATGGATGAACCCACTAATTCT
>DATESD010000096.1:0-26415 GCA_035270985.1 Bacilli bacterium
AAGAAACCCAACTTATTGGTGAAAACTTATTGGCGAACGGCTATATTGAATTAAAAATGCAAATTTCTTTACCATAGTTAAAAGGCCAGAGCAAATCTGGCTTTTTCTCACTGTGAATCTGACTAAAGAATATTTAAAAAACAACCAAAAATAAAAGACCAATAAAAACAATCATTTGATTGTTTATTAAGTGGGTAGTAAAGGACTACTATGGGCGCTGGCGACGGAAAAGAAAACAATTTAAATAGGGAAAACCTAAATAGCATAGTTGACGAATTAAAAAAAGGCAATATGGATTTTTTTGATGATTTTTATGATCTAACCAAAAAACAGGTTTTTTATGCAATTATATCAATTTTGAAAGACCAAAGCCTAACAGAAGATATAATGCAAGAGACATACTTGCGGTTTTTAGATAAAATTAATTATTACAAAGATAAGACTAATGTCGTTGCTTTTATTGTGACAATGGCCCGTAATCTAGCAATTAACACCTATAATCGGCGCCAAAAAGAAATAGTATACGATATTTATGATCATGATGATGCTTTTCAAGCGGAAGCAAAACCAGAAACACCACTACTGGATTTAGTAATGGAGACATTAGAAGGGGAAGAACTGGAAGTTTTTATGTTGTATATTGTTGATGATTTAAAGCATCGAGAAATAGCTCAAGTTATGAAAAAGCCTCTAGGAACGATTACTTGGCTATATAACAAGGCTCTTAAAAAAATGAAAAAGAAGGTAGGTGAAGAAAATGAGTAATTACGAAAAATTTATTAAAGAATTTAAAGAAGAAGCCGATAATATAAATATCGCTGATCATAAAGAAATAATAAAGGCGAAATATAAAATTGCTCGAGCTTCGCCGTTAAAAGCTAATAAATTAGGATTTAAACTTAGTTTTTCTTTGCTTACAGTTTTGCTAACTGCCTTTTTCGGGTATTTAATTTGGTCAAATGATAAGGTAAAACCTGTCACGGAAATACCAGGAATAACAACAATTAGTGAAACTTATGCCTTTGAGATTGCCGCGGCAGCCAACATGGTTTATAATATGCAAGATAAAACTGCTGATTTGGCAAGCGGAATAGGAGA
The DNA here is from genome assembly GCA_035270985.1 of Bacilli bacterium. Taxonomy (GTDB): domain Bacteria; phylum Bacillota_I; class Bacilli_A; order ML615J-28; family CAG-698; genus JAAYBG01. The sequence continues at coordinate 1,099 of DATESD010000096.1, forward strand.
CTATGATTTGTTGGATTTGGCGCGTAAAACCGTCGACGAAACAACGCTTAACGATGTCGCTGGGGAATTAAACAAATATATCTACACTGTTAAACAATTGCTCGATAACGAAACCGTTAAAACAAGTGAAAAAGAGATAGTAGATGATAGATATCAATATCAAATGACGATTAAAGCTTTGCTCGTCGATAGTTTATTAATGGAATATACAATGGTTTATAATAAAATAGATGTTGGAGATAACGTTTATCACATTGATGGTGTCATTGAAATAGAAGGTCAGATTTATATTATCAAAGGGTCACAAGAAATTTTAGATGAACGCCAAACGCTAGTAATCAGAATTTATTTTAGTGTGGCTGAATTCATATCGATTCATCAAATAGTTGAAGATGAAACAATGAAGTTTATCTACCGTGAATTTGCCAATAATCGTCGGGTTAGCGAATTAGCAATTGGTATTGGTGAGCAAAAAGGCTATCGGGTAATTAGTATTGATGCCCGTGAAGGAAGAGTAACGGGCCGATTTGATGCCTTATACGTGAAGAATAAGCTAATTGTCAGAAGTCATTACTATAAATATAAAGGCGATATTATCGTCAACATTATTAGCTTTCAAGAAGTTAAATACTATTTCATTACGGAAAAGAAAGAAATAATTATTAAGAAAAGTGATAATTTAGAGATTGATTATCGCTTTTTTTAATTGATGAACGTTAATTGTGTAACTATTATTTACATCTTTTGGCTTTTGTGCTAAAATAATGGTAATGGGAGTGGCTAAAATGGAAATTAGAAAAAACGAAAAATTAAAAAAGCATGAAATCGAACTTATTAAGTTGAAAGATTACTACTCAATAGAATACAATGCTTTGACTACTTATTTTTGGCCAATTATCGCCCAAAACAAAAAGAGTTTGAAAAATCAAATATATTATACGGGAATGATGATTTGTCTTTTGGTGTTTATAACAGGGATAATTCTTCTTGGGGGAGTTAAAAATGAATATCTCTTATGGGGAAGCATTGCTGCTTGCGTTATTCTTATCACCGTCGGAGCGATTATTACGCGGATTACGCTTGTGAAAAAGAAGAAAATCGCTGACGAGTGGGCTGAAGGTAACCAAAAAGTTCAAACAATTCAAGAAGAAATTTCGGAAATAACAGCGAAAGCTGTTGGTGAAATACCATATGTGATTTGTTATAGTGAAAACTATGATGATTTAATGAGTGGGAAGTTAAACGAAAAAAGCAATGAATGGCAAGTTTTGCTAGAACAAGAAAAACAAAAAATGTTGGAATATACGGCGGGTTCACTAGCTTACGAAGATGCAATGGGCTATTATAATCATTGGGCAGACAATTTCTAACAACAATAGCATCGGGCGAAGCTCGATGCTTTTATCTTTTAGTAAAAAAATCAGTATATTTCAAGCAAGAAAAAAATATTTTTGTTATAATATTATAAAGTCAAAAAAGAGGTAATTATGAAGAGAATTCTGTTCGTTATTAATATCTTAATAATTCTACTTGGTATAACGGGCTGTAATAGCCAGTTAGATAAGCTTTATGACTTTAATTTTGCGATGTATTATAATACTGTAAATAATGTCAAGATTGTAACCGATATAACTAATGAAGATGAACTTAATAAAATATATCAAGGTATCGAAAGCATCTTGCAAAGAGTAGATAATTCATTTAATGTCTTGCCGCGAGCCGAAAGTTTTGTAACAGAGCTAATGATGGTTAATAATGCCGCGGGAATTAATCCGGTTCAGGTTAGTGATGAAGTAATTTTAGTTTTAGAAAAAGCGCTCGAAATAGCAAAAATATCAGAAGTTGACGGAGTCGCCTTGTTTGATCCGACCATTGCGCCGGTTTGGAATTGTTGGGATTTTACTAACAATTATTACAGCATTTATAACCCTATTATTGCTTCTGTCCCGCAAAATATTGGTGAACTTCTACCGCTAGTTGATTATCATAAAGTGATTATAAATAAAGAAACGAAAACCGTTTATCTAGAAGATCAGGGAATGGCCCTAGATCTGGGGGGAATTGTAAAAGGTTATGTCGCTGATTGCGTTAGAACTTATTTACAGGATAACGGCCTTAATAATGCCGTTATTGATATTGGGAAAAACATTATTCTGATGGGGACGTATCTTAAAAAAGGATGGAAAGTATCCTTACAAACGCCTTTCATTGAAAAATATAATTATGATAGGGAAGAAGAGATGTATTATTATGGTCGTCTTTATCTCAGCGATAAAACGATTGTTACTTCGGGAATATATGAGAAATACATTAAAGATAAAGATCAAAATGAATATCATCATATTTTAGATCCGCGAACAGGATTTCCTTTTAAAAATAATGTTGTTAGTGTCAGTGTTATAACGGAGTCTTCGATTGAAGCCGATGGCTATAGTACAGCACTATTAGCTTTGGGATTAGAAAAAGGCATGGAGCTTGTTGCCAAGACAGTTGGCTTAGAAGTAATTTATGTTGTTGAAAACAATGAGAAATATGAAGTTTATATTTCCAGTGGATTAAGGAGTCATTTTGACTTTAATGAGAATGTAATTAAATTAGGATATGAATATAAAGGAGTTTTTGGTGAATAACATGAGAACATTAGAAATAAAAAATTTACATGCGCGAGTTGAAGAAAAAGAAATATTGAAAGGGATTAACCTAAAAGTTAATACCGGAGAAGTTCATGCCATTATGGGGCCTAACGGCACGGGAAAGAGCACCTTAGCTTCGGTAATCATGGGCCATTATCGCTATGAAGTAACAGAGGGTGAAATTACTCTTGATAACGAAGATTTATTAGCGATGTCTGTTGATGAGCGAAGTCGCAAGGGAATATTCTTGGCGATGCAATACCCTAATGAAATTAGCGGAATTACTAATTCGGATTTTATTAAAACAGCGATGCAAGCGCGTCTTGCTGAGGGAGAGCATATTTCGCTATTTAAATTTATCAAACAATTTGATAAAGCGGTTGATGATTTAAAGATGAGAAAAGATTTACCCCATCGTTATTTAAACGAAGGCTTTTCTGGTGGAGAAAAGAAACGTAATGAAATCTTGCAAATGAAGATGTTACAGCCAAGTTTTGCTATTCTTGATGAAATTGATTCAGGGCTTGATGTTGATGCCCTGCGCGTTGTTGGCGAGAATATTAATAATATGCGTAGTGAAAATTTTGGGGCAATAATTATAACTCACTATCAAAGATTGCTAGATTATCTTGATGTTGACTATGTGCACATTATCATGAATGGGAAAATTGTGAAATCAGGCGGAAAAGAGCTGTTTTCTAAAATAGATGCTGAGGGATATGATTGGATTAAGGCCGAATTAGGTATCGAAGATGAAGAAGTTACAAATAAAAAAACTCATGCTGTCCTAGGAACTTGTGCTTTTAAGACGACTAAGGAGCAGTAAGATGAATTTAGAGAAGATACAAAATGATGTTTTAGAAAAAGAAGATAATTTTGTTATCCTAGAAAACGGGAAAATCATTCATAGTTCTTTAGATATAAAAGATTTAAAAATCGAAAAAAATATTGCTTTAAAAGTAATTCATTTTATTGATAGCAATGTTGAAGTTGAAATAGAAATAGCTGAGGGAATAGCGGCTAAAATAGAAGAAATTTATTATAGCGTAAAAAACGCAGTGCGCATTAATACTAATATCAAGATTGGTGATAATGCCTGCCTAAATTATTTGAACTTTGAGCGTAATGATGATGATAGCAAGATTACGACTAATATAACAATTCATTTAGGTAAGGGTGCGACAATCAATAATAAGAGTATTACCTTATTTGATGGAGAAGTTAATTCTCACCAACATATTTATTTAGATGGTGAAGGAGCAATTAATGAAAGTATTAATGTTCTGATTAATAGTAGTCAAAAGAAACAAGATTATACCTATAATTTGCACCATCTAGTTCCCAACACTACTTCTAAAATGATTAACTACGCGATATGCCGAAAAAAATCATTATTAAACGCTAACACCAATGGCGTAATAGCCAAGGGTGCGAAAAACACTAATTTATCGCAAAAGGTTAAAGGCTTACTAATGGATTTTGAATCAATGATTAGTGCCAACCCGAAATTAAAAATTGATGAGTATGATTGTATGGCTTCTCACGGAGCTTCAATCGGGGCCACTGATGAAGATGAACTCTATTATTTGATGAGTCGAGGATTAACTAAAGAAGCTAGTGAAACATTGATTATCGAGGGTTTTATTAACCCATTCTTATTAGAAGTAAAAGATGAGAAGTTCCAAGATTATATAAAATATTGGAGTAGTAAACACATATAGAAGGTGATTGAAATGCTAGATGTAAAGAAAATTAAAGAAATGTTTCCCATATACAAACATAATCCAGAGTTGCGATATTTAGATTCTTGTGCGACAAGTTTAAAACCGCAAAAAGTACTGGATAAGATGAATGAATACTATACTGAGTATGGTGTTAATATTCATCGTGGGGTTTATAAATTGAGTTACCGAGCATCAGATGAATACGATAAAGCTCGGAGCCGAATTGCTAAATTTATTAACGCAAAATTTGAGGAGGTTATCTTTACTAAGAACGCCTCAGAAGCGTTGAATATGGTAGCTTTAATATATGGAGAAAAATATCTTCAAGAGGGAGATATCGTGCTTACTTCAGAATTAGAGCATCACAGTTCCGTTTTGCCATGGATGAAGATGTGCGAAAAGAAAAAAGCAATTTTGCAATATATACCACTTGATATAGAAGGAAGAATCACAGTTGAGGCTTTCCAAAAAAAATTATCAGATAAAGTTAAAGTGGTTGCGCTAACTTATGTCTCAAATGTAATGGGATATGTGACGCCACTAGAAGAAATAATTAGATTAGCACATCAACATAATGCCGTTGTTGTTGTTGATGCGGCGCAAGCAGTAGCTCATTTAAAGATAGATGTTCGCAAACTAGATGCTGATTTCTTGGCTTTTTCTGGGCACAAAATGTTTGGGCCAACAGGAATAGGTGTTTTATTTGGTAAAGAAAAAATTCTTAATAAACTTGAGCCATTATTATATGGCGGTGATATGAACGAGGAAGTTTTTTTGGATAAGGTAATTATAAAAGATATTCCTTATCGATTTGAAACCGGAACGCCAGCCATTGCTGAGGTAATGGGTTTAGCAATCGCCGCTAATCTATTAGAAGAAATCGGTATTGAAGCGATTCATGAACATACAATGGCCGTAAAGAATTATGCCTTGCAACAATTGTTAATGGTAAAAGGAGTTACTGTTTATAATCAAACAGCGGAAACAGCAATAATTACTTTCAACATTGATGGTGTTCATCCTCATGATGCGGCAACGTTTTATGATAATGCCAATATTGCTTTAAGAGCAGGTTACCACTGTGCGCAATTAATGACTAAATGGCTAAAGACAAATGGCACCTTAAGAGGTTCTTTTAGTATTTATAATGATTATGATGATGCCGATGAATTTATTGCAGTCACTAAGGAAACAGTAGAATTTTTTAAAAAGTTTGGTGGTGAAAATAATGAATGATCTGGAAAATTTATATCGACAAGTTATTATGGATCACTATAAAAATCCCCGCAATAAGGGATTAAAAGGGTATCCCCGAGTTCATATTAAAAATCCTTCTTGTGGGGACGATATAACAGTTGAAGCAAAAGTTGAAGAGGGAATCATTAAGGAAATAAATCATCAAGGGACGGGATGTTCTATTTGTTGTTCTTCAGCAAGTGTTTTATCGGAAGTTTTACAAGGGAAAACTGTTATCGAAGCCCAAGCTTTAATTGTCAAATATTTTGCGATGATTAAAGGGGAATCGATTGCTGATGAAGAAGACTTAGAAGAGGCTATCGTTTATCAGGGAGTTTCTAAATTTCCGGCACGAATTAAATGTGCGACAATTGCCTGGAAAGCTCTGGAGAAAGTTTTACAAGGTGAAACCGATGAAGAATGAAAATATCGATAAAATAGTTGGTGATTATAAATACGGATTTAAAACGGAAACTAAAGGCGTTTTTAGCACGGGAAAAGGCTTAAGTTTAGCTGTTGTTGAAGCAATATCTAAATTTAAAAACGAACCGGAATGGATGCGTAATATTAGAGTAAAAGCATATAATAAATTTGTTCAGATGCCGCAGCCCAATTTTGGTCCTAATTTAGACTTTATCAACTTTGATGAATATATTTATTATATTAAATCAAGTGAAGGCGTGGAATCTAGTTGGGATGATGTGCCTGTTGAGATTAAGAATACGTTTGATAAACTAGGTATTCCTGAATCAGAACGCAAATATTTAGGGGGCTTATCGGGGCAATTTGAATCAGAAGTTGTTTACCATAATATCTTAACCGAACTAGAAGAACAAGGTGTTTTGTTTTGTGATACGGATACTGCCGTTAAGAAATATCCGGAACTTGTGCAAGAGTATTTCGCTAAAGTAGTTCCTTATACAGATAATAAATATGCTGCCTTAAACACTGCCGTATGGAGTGGGGGTTCATTTATATACGTTCCTAAAGGAGTAAAAATCACAAAACCGTTGCAGTCCTATTTCCGAATTAACACCGAGCAAATGGGACAGTTCGAGCGAACATTAATTATTGTTGATGAAGAAGCTAGTTTAAATTATGTTGAAGGGTGTACAGCCCCAATTTACTCAAAAGACTCACTTCACGCTGCTGTTGTCGAGATATATGTAAAGGATAAAGGTTATTGCCGTTATTCAACAGTCCAAAATTGGTCAAATAATATTCTTAATTTAGTAACTAAAAGAGCGATATGCTCACGGTATGCCCATATGGAATGGATTGATGGTAATATTGGTTCGGGAATAAATATGAAGTATCCCGCTTGTATTTTAAATGGCGAAGGAGCCAAAGGCACAACAATTTCGATTGCTTTTGCTGGTAAAGGCCAAATTCAAGATACTGGTGCGAAGATGATCCATTTAGCACCAAATACAACAAGCACAATTATTTCAAAATCAATTTGTCGTGGAGGTGGCGAAGTTAACTATCGCGGAACGGTTCGTCATGGTCCGAAGGCGGTTAACGCGCGGAGCCATATTGAGTGCGATACCATTATTTTAGATAATCTTTCACGAAGTGATACCATTCCTTTCAATTTTGTGCAAAACCAAAAAGCGCGAATTGAACATGAAGCTACTGTTTCAAAGATAAGTGATGAGCAATTATTCTACTTGATGAGTCGTGGTCTAACGGAAGCACAAGCCTTAGAAATGATCGTTATGGGTTTCATTGAGCCATTCTCGAAAGAGTTGCCAATGGAATATGCCGTTGAATTAAACCAACTTATAAAATTAGAAATGACAGGATCTATCGGCTAAGATAGATTCTTTTCAAAAATATTAGAAAAAACGACTATTCCTTTGTTTAAGGGGGGTAGCTGTTAAGTTAACAAATATTTCACAAGAGGAGAAAGAATTATGAAAAAATTATTATTTTTAGTCGTTGGGTTACTAATGACATTTGGATTAGGCGCATGCGCTAAGGAAAAAGATGTTCCCCTAGAAGGAACTTTAGAAGAAATGCTAGATAAGATTTATGAAAACGGAGAATACGAAAGTGATTTTAAAGAATATATTCTGCCTAGCCTAGGTGTTATTAAAATTAATGCTGAGAATGTTAACTATTTTTTAGGAACAGAAATTGAGTTTGAAGATGCAATCGCTTCAGAATCAAACTGGACTTCAAGAGCATATTCAGTATGTTTAGTTAAAGTTAAAGCGGGTGCCGATGTTACTAAGATAAAAAAGGATATCTTAGAAAACGTTGATTCGTATAAATGGATTTGTGTTGGTGTCGAAAAAGAAGATATTATCGTTGATAATATTGGCGATGTAATTATCTTGATTATGACAGACTTCCAAGCAGAAGCGATTCACAATGCTTTTCTAAGCTTGAAAACTGAAAAATAATTTTTAGGTAATAAAATGCTGTTTTCTAGTATAAGTTTCCTATATTATTTTTTACCGATTGTTTTGGTTGTGTATTTTATTACTCCCAAGAAAGGAAAAAATTTTGTCTTGCTTATTGCAAGCTTAATTTTTTATTTTTTTGGGGAACCAATATATTGTATCTTGATGATAGGCTCATCACTATTAGGTTTTATTCACGGGCTTGTAATAGATAAATATCGAGGAACAAAGGGTGCAAAAGTAGCCTTAGCTTCTTCGATAATATCGAGCGTTGTTATCTTGGGGTTCTTTAAATATGCTGATTTCTTCATCGAAAACATTAATGATTTATTAGCGTTAGAACTAGGCTTACTACATATAGCCTTACCGATTGGAATTAGTTTTTATACTTTTCAAATATTAAGTTATACGATAGATGTTTATCGTGGCGAAGCGAAGGTGCAAAAGAGTTTTATTAAATTTGCAACTTATGTTTCTTTATTCCCGCAATTAATTGCCGGGCCGATTGTTAGATACACAACAATTGAAGAACAATTAACGACTCGTCATACGAGTTGGGATGATATATACATAGGTAGTAAAAGGTTTATTATCGGTTTAGCTAAAAAAGTTATCATTGCCAATACCCTTGCGGAAGTAGGTGTCTTGTTTGCTAACTCGGCAGATAAATCAGTAGCGTTATATTGGCTCCTAGCAATTAGTTTTATGTTGCAAATATATTTTGATTTCTCGGGATATAGCGACATGGCAATTGGCTTAGGCCGGATTTTCGGTTTTGATTTTCTCGAGAACTTTAATTATCCTTACATTGCCAAAAGCATCACCGAATTTTGGCGGCGCTGGCATATTTCACTATCAACGTGGTTCCGTGATTATATTTATATTCCCCTAGGCGGAAGCCGGGTTAATTTTTTGAAATGGGTCCGGAATATCTTGCTCGTCTGGTTGCTGACCGGCTTCTGGCACGGATCAGAGTGGAATTTTATTTTATGGGGAGTATATTTTGGGGTTCTCTTAATTTTAGAAAAATTATTTATCGGTAAAATACTTGAACGGTTACCGAAAATAGTACACCATTTTTACCTTTTGTTTTTAGTGCTAATTGGCTTTGTCATTTTTAATTCTAACGGATTAAAAGATATGGTTACTAATTTTAGCGGTTTATTTGGCGGCTTAGATATCCCCGCAATAAACAAAGAAACAATATATTATTTAAGAAATTATATAGTACCGATATTTGTCGCTATTATTGGATCAACGCCATTATTGACGAAGGCGATTGTTAAAATAAAGAGTTATAAAAAAGGTGAAAAAATAATTAAAATATTGGAACCGATTTTTTTAGTAGTGCTTTTATTAACAGTAACAGGATGTTTAATAAGTGGATCATTTAATCCGTTCTTATATTTTAGATTTTAGAGGTTGATCATGGAAAAAATAGTAACAAAATTTATAACAATTTTTATATTGATAGGCACATTAGTAGTAATGATGACCACAAATATAATTGTTCCGAGTAAAGAATTCTCATATAGCGAAAGAAGAAAACTGGCCCAGTTTCCAGAAATCAAATTTTCAGAAATTGTTAGTGGTGATTTCTTTGAAGATATGGAGAAGTATTTATTAGATCAATTTGTTTTCCGGGATTTTTTTCGGAAAGTTGATTCGTTTTTAAGACTAAAAATGTTGAATCAAAAAGAAGTCAAGGGAGTTTATGTGATTGGTGACGGTCTATATAAAATGGAATATCCCCTAAGTGAAAAATCTGTTATTAATATATCGCAAAAAATAGAAAAGATAATTCAAGAGTACTTGCAAGCTAATGATATTTATTATGCTATTATTCCTGATAAAAACTATTTCGTTGCTGAAAAAAACGGATACCTAGCCTTAGATTATCAAAAAATACAAAATATAATGCAAGAAAACATTACTAATGCAAAATATATTAATCTATTTGAAACCTTAGAAATTGGCGATTACTATCGTACCGATATTCACTGGCGTCAAGATAAAATAATAGATGCTGTAAATGAGATATTTAAGGGCTTTGATGATGACTATTCTGTATCACTAGAAGACTATGCAATCAATAAGTTATCGCCGTTTTATGGAACATATTATGGTCAATCGCCGATTAAAATTGCTGCTGATGAATTAATGTTTTTAACAAACGAGGTTATTAATCAAGCTTTAGTTTATAATTTTTACACTTCGAAATATGTTGGTGTCTATGACGAAAGCAAGATAAACAATGTTGATGGTTATGATGTTTATTTAGAAGGGGCTGTTCCCCTATTAACAATTGAAAATCCTCTATGTGATAATGGAGAAGAATTATATATTTTTCGGGATTCTTTTGGGAGTAGTATTGCCCCGTTATTCATTGAAAGATATAGTAAAATTCATTTGATCGATTTACGTTATGCTAGTATAGAACTTATTAGCGAGTACCTTGATTTTCAAGCAGGACAAAAAGTATTGTTTTTATATAGCTCAACAATTATTAATAATAGTTTTACTTTTAAGTAAGATAGAAAGAAAGCAGTTTAGATTAGAAAGTCACTGCTTTTTTTATATTTTGCTATCATCAAGAGAATAAATATATCTTTTTGTGCCCAAATTTGATATAATAACACAAGGTGATAGCTATTATGGAATATATTAACATCCAAAACTTACAATTTAGAAATATGGAGATTAACCTTTTAATAAACAAACAAGAAATATTTGCTGTTTACTCGCAAGAGCAAAAGAAGACTGCTGCTTTCTTGTTAATATTAAATGGAATGAATCCTAATAATGGTAGTTGCTTATATCAAAACCAAGATATTTTTGATAATAAGGAGTTTTTCAAACAGAGAATATATTTTGATTTTAACGAGATATATTTAAAAACAATGAATACTGAGTTTATTGAAGAAGCATTAATGAATAGATTTTCGGCATCTTTTGATAAAGATGTCTTTAATAAATGTGTTCAAACGATGGGAACAAGGTTGCAATGTGTTGTAAAATCTAACTATACTTTTACTGAAGCTGGTAATACAATGGTTAATTTTGCCCTTTTTAAGGCTCTAGATAAACCATATATTACAATTAACAATCCGACTATCCATTTAGAAAATGCGAAAATTATTGAAACAGTTACGACAGGACTAATTGATAAAAATAAATATGAAGTTATTGTTTTAGGCCTTGATAGCATTAAAAATTTTAAGGACAAATTAGATAAAGTGTTAATACTTTCTGATTATGAGACCTATTATGTTATCGATCCTAAAAAAGATAGTTTTTTATTGATTGCCGATGATGTGCATTTACATGATAAGGTTTTTAATATTAAACGAAATGATTTAGTAATATGTTTAAACAACTACACTAAAGAGGAATTAAAAAGATTCAACAGTTATAAAATTAAATACAGCAAGGTAACATTTTATGAACTTGGTGAACACTTAGGAGCAGGCAATGAATAAAAAAAGAATTGCGGCTTTTTCTAGTAAATATGGTGTTCAATTAGTTTTTATTGTTGGTATTATTGCTGTCCTTTTAATAGTTTCTCTTTCACTAATAAATAGGGAAATGAATAGTGATTTGCTGGTGATTAAGGATAATTTTATTTTTACCTTGTTAGGCAATTGCATTGTTGGGGGAGCATTTTATTCCTTTTCAACAACTAATAGATTACTTAAATTTCAAACATCGTTTGGGATTACCCGTAAAAAGATTTTTAATGATTATATTTTGCGAATTATTCAAGTCTTTTGTTGGTTAGTAGGCATGTATTTGTTTTATACAATTACAGATATAGTTCTGCTTAAAGAATTCGAAAATGTTGGCAGTAAAATATTTGATATAAGAGTCTTGTTCTTATTGGCGATCTTTGTTTTTGTAAGCATGATTGGCTTCTTAAGCGGGATCCGGCAAGTTAAATCATGGATATATATTTTGGTATTATTGTTTGTTTTTATTGTTGCATATTTGGTGTTTATATTTGGTGTTTATAATTTTATCGTTCTCGGCGGATTAGTGGTTGCGAATGTTATTTTCTTGTTAATCAATTATAAGATTATTATGAAAGAAGAAATTAGGTGAAGGCATGAGATTATTAAAAAAACATAGTAAAATAACTGTCATCAGTTTTTTCTTGGTGATAAATTTAATTAATGCAATGTTAATAACTTTAATAAATAAAACTAATAATTGGGAAACAAGTTCCGGAATGCTTTTTAATAGTTTGCTGGGTAACCTCGGTTTCATTGTTGTGTTGTTATCAATAGCTTTGTTTTTTTGTCGTTATAAAAAAAGGCTAGCTATTTTTCTGATAATTGAAACTTTTTTCCTCTCGTTTTTAATGGTTGGGATTACCGTTTTTTATGGATATTATAAAATGTTTCCTTCTTTTTATAATCTTAAAGCTTTTAGCGGGGAATCAAGCGGTGACGCCCTACAATTTCTTATTGAGGCCTTAGCCGAGTTATTGCGGAATATAAAATGGCTTTATGGTTTACCCGTCGTTTTAATTATTGCTTTGTATGCTTTAATATATCGTAAAGATAAAGTTATTAGCAAAGAAGAGGTGTTTAGTTCGCGTAAATATAAAGCGAGTATTGTTTTTTTGATTGGGGCCTTATTTATAGGGGGATCACAAAAATTTTATGACCAACTTGTTAGCGAAACTTGGAATGAAGAAAATGTGACCGCTACTTACGGATTGCAAGCAAAAGGTGTCTTAAATTTTTATTTAGGTGAAGCGGTCGAGTACTTCATTACGAAAGAGAAAGAACCAAGCGAGATAGAGATTACAAATTATTTGCAAGAATTATCAAAGTATCAACAAGACTCACAAATAAGTTTTGTTGACGGAAACATAATGAAAAACAATGAATTATATAATAGTATGTTTGCCGGCAAGAACTTGTTGCTAATTCAATTAGAGTCAGAAAGTAATTTTCTGATTGGTTTAAAGGTGAAAGTCGGGGATGAATACGTTGAGGTAACGCCTAATTTAAATAGTTTGGTACCTAAATCAATTTATTGTAATAATTATTATACAACTGTGGGTATCGGTAATACCTCAGACGCGGAATTTACCGCAATGACAGGACTAAACCCTAGTGGAAGCCGCTATACAGTTTATGAATATAATCGACAACCATATGAAGCCTTACCAAAATTATTTAAAGATAAGGGCTATTTCACTTTCGCAACGCATGCGAATGATGGTTTCTTTTATTCACGAACAGATAATTTTGTTGATATGTATGGTTTTGATTTATTTTTAGATAAAGAGTATTACCTTAATAATATTCCTAATTATGAAGCTAATCTAATTCATGGTTGGGTTGGCGATGCGCAATTTCTTGAACAAACCGTTAAAGAGATGAAAGATCAAAGCGAAATAACAGGAAAGCCAGTCTTTAGTTTTCCGATTACGGTATCTAACCATATCCCGTATTTTTTAGATGGCAGTGGCACCTTTTATGGACAAAAAGAACTTTTGTTCCCGAATGGCGTTACCGGCATTCCCGAAAAATATACTAACTATTTAGAACATTCTGCCTATAATGACTACGCTATCGGGCAAGCACTTCTTGCTTTAAAAGAGCAAGGGATTGCGGATGATACGGTGGTGGTAATGTTTGGAGATCATGGATGCGGAATTAATATTTTTGAGATGTTTTATGAAACTCCCGAACTGTTCATTAATGAAATTAATCCGATTATTGTCTACGATGATGATAAAACTTGCCGTAACCTGCGGGAGCAACAATTCCTGCTAACTGTTCCCTTCTTTATTTATGATGCTTCAGAAGCAGAAAATGTGCCATCACAAACAATAAGTTTAGTTAGAGGGCACGAATCAATTAAAAGAACGATAGCTAATTTATTTGGTCTCGACGCAGAATATTTTTTTGGTGTTGATATTTTAAGCGATAGTAAAGCAGCTTGTTATAACCCGCGTAATTTAACGGTTATCACTGATGGCATGGTTATTTCTGGAAGCTCGCAGAAAAGATTTTATTATAATGAATATTCATATTCTAATAATGAAGCTTTTCAAATTGTCGCGGGAGCGCTGAAGTATAAAGAGGTAAATGACAAAATATTGCAATACAATCTTTTTGCTTTGAAATAAAGCCCACCGTAAATGGGTTTTATTTTATAAGGGTTCGCTTTTTATTGAAGAACGAGCGTAAATATAGTATAATATGGCGAGGAAAAAGTTATGGAAAAAATGCTGACAATTTTTTTAAAAGAAAACAACATTAATCTTGATCATGAAAAGATAGTTTTGGCTGTCTCAACAGGAATCGATTCAATGGTGATGCTCCATGCTTTTATGGAACTAAAGCAGCAAATTAAGTTTGATTTAATAGTTGCCCATGTTAATCATCATCAAAGAAAGCAGTCCGAACAAGAAGAAAAATTCATTGTTGATTATTGTCAGAAAAATAATTTGATTTGTTATGTGAAGGAATTAGATTTCTCAGATAATATGGAAAATTTTCAAGCAGAAGCAAGAAAAAGAAGATATGTTTTTTTCCAAGAAGTTTTAGAAAAAGAAGGTGCTAAGTATTTAGTTTTAGCTCATCATGGCAACGATGTTATGGAAACGATTATGATGCGCATTATGCGGGGAAGTTCTCTAAGCGGCTATGGCGGAATGAAAACTGTCTCTTCTTTGGGAAAATATATAATCATCCGCCCGTTCTTACAAGTTCTCAAAACAGATATTGAAAAGTACCAACAAGAAAATAATATTCTTTATTTTGAAGATGAGTCTAACTCTATGGACGCCTATACTCGTAATCGTCTCCGAAAAGAAGTAATACCCGCGCTTTTAAAAGAAGAAAGTAATCTTCATGTTAAGTTTCTTGAGTTCTCGCAAACACTTAATGATGCTAGTGAGGAAATAAATAAAATACGTGATGACTTTATCAAGCAAAAAGTAAAAGCTGAAGATGAGGGAGTATCGTTTGCCATCTCTGAGTTTAATGCTTTATCGGGATATATGCAAACAGAAGTGCTTTATGAACTACTTAAAGATTATAACTTAGGGAAAGCTAATATTAACGAACTGCTTAAATTGATAAATTCGCAAAAGGCGAATATCGATGTTTTATATAAAAAAGATCTAACATTTGTGAAAGAATATACTAAAGTTTATTTCTATTTCAAAAAACTAATTAATGAAAAAGTCAATATTGTCGTTGACCAAATAAAAGAGTATCGATTAAATGACACAATTACGATAATTGTAACGAAAAAAACAGCAGATTTACTTACAAACGATAACAGTTTGTGGTATAATAGTAACAACTTGCCGCTAATTATTCGTTCGCGAAAACCAGCAGATAAAATTAAATTATCGCAAGGATATAAAAAAGTTAAAGATTTATTAATTGATGAAAAAATAGGGATCTTGCGAAGAAAAAAAATCCTTGTAATCGAAGATAGCACGCAAGAGATATTAATGGTTTGGGGAATAAAGAAAAGCGAGAAATTAAAAGAAATTAAAGAAAATGACATAGTAATATCGATGGAGGGAAAAAACTAATGGACCAATTTGTTGAGGAAGTATTATTTACTCATAAAGAAATTGTCGCTAGAAGTAAAGAGTTAGGACAAAAGATTGCTAATGATTATCGAGATAAACGTCCAATCTTAATTGGTTTACTAAAAGGTTGTGTGCCATTTATGGCCGAATTGATTAAACATATTAACTGCGATTTAGAACTAGATTTTATGAAAGCTTCTAGTTATGAAGGGACTTGTTCTGTAGGGACTGTCACAATAACAAAAGATATGAATACTTCTGTTGTTGGTCGTCATGTATTGATAGTTGAAGATATCGTTGATAGTGGCCTGACCCTCCAACAAGTAACAAATTTATTAAAAGAACGTAGGGCTGCGAGTATTGAAATTGTGGCTTTGCTCGATAAACCGTCAGGGCGAACTGTGAGCTGTTTAGAACCAAAATACATAGGTTTTACTATTCCGCCAAAATTTGTTATTGGCTTTGGACTTGATTACAATGAGTTATATCGCAATTTAGATTATGTTGGAGTATTAAAAAAATCCGTTTACGAGAAATAATGAGGTGGAATAAATGCAAAAAAGAGAAGGAACAAAAAAATTTAGAAAATCAGATATTGGCTTACTAGTAGTTTTTATTGCTATTTTAGTCGGAATATTTATTTTGATCAATAATTCATTAGGGAAACCAGATGAATTAACACCGTCTGGTTTTCATGAATTATTGGAAAATGAAAAACTAAAATCAATAAATATCAAGCCTATTGGTGGTGATAATAGAGATTTTTTTGAGGTGCACGGAATTTATTTAAACGCTGATAAAGAAGAAAAACCTTACACAGCGGTGTTATCAATAGAATATGTTAACGAAAACCTTTTAAGTACTGAAGGAATGTTGAAATACAATATTAATCCGAAGATTGTAAAACTAGTTACTGTTGATTGGTTTAGTATCATTTTTATGGTTGTGTTACCGATCGCTTTAATTGTTGGCTTTGTAATGTTTATTAGCAAAAATGCTAATAACAGTAATAACAAAGCTTTTGAATTTACTAAAACACGAGCAAAACTAAGTAAAAAGAGTAGTACAACGTTTAAAGATGTTGCTGGTTGTGATGAAGAGAAAGAAGAATTAGAAGAGATTATTGACTTTTTGAAGAGTCCGAAAAAATATTTTGAAATCGGAGCCCGAATTCCTAAGGGAGTATTATTAATTGGTCCTCCCGGAACAGGTAAAACATTAATGGCAAGAGCTGTAGCCGGTGAAGCTAAGGTTCCATTCTACGCTATTTCCGGTAGTGATTTTGTGGAGATGTTCGTTGGTGTTGGTGCTAGTCGTGTTCGTGATATGTTTAAAGCTGCGAAACAAACAGCCCCATGTATCGTTTTCATTGATGAAATTGATGCTGTCGGTCGTCAAAGAGGAGCCGGAGTTGGTGGTGGACATGATGAGCGAGAGCAAACATTAAATCAACTATTAGTTGAGTTAGATGGATTTGATCAAAACAGTGGTGTTATTGTTATGGCCGCAACAAATAGAGCCGATATTCTTGACCCAGCGTTATTACGTCCGGGACGATTTGACCGTCAAATTAGAATTAGTAATCCAGATGTAAAGGGTAGAACGGAAATTATGCAAGTTCATGCTCGCAATAAAAAGTTATCACCAAAGATTAATCTTGAAGATATCGCTCGTCGGACACCAGGTTTTAGTGGTGCAGATTTAGAAAACTTACTAAACGAAGCGGCATTATTAGCAGCGCGAGAAAATCGTCGCGAAATTAAAATTTATGATATTGATGAAGCGATTGACCGCGTATTATTAGGCCCGGCAAAACGTAGCCGTAAATATTCAGATAAAGAAAAAGAAATCATATCATACCATGAAGCTGGCCATGCTGTTTTAGGTGTTAAATTAGATAGCGCTGAAATCGTACAAAAAGTCACAATAGTTCCGCGCGGAGACACTGGTGGGTATTCAATGATGACTCCAGAAGAAGAAAAATTCTTGCAAACTAAGCAAGGATTATTAGATACAATTACCGGACTTCTTGGCGGTCGGGCATCGGAAGAACTAATGACAACAGAGATTACAACGGGAGCTCACAATGATTTCCAAAAAGCTACACTAATTGCGAGAGCAATGGTAACTGAATATGGGATGAGTGAACTAGGACCTGTCCAATATGAACAACGAAGCCAAACTGTTTTCTTAGGCCGTGATTATATGAATGATAAAAACTTCTCTGATCAAGTCGCTTTAGAAATTGACCACGCCGTGAGAAATATTATTGAATCTTGTTATCAAAGAGCAAAGACAGTATTAACCGAACATAAAGAATTATTAACAAGTATTGCGATGCATCTAATGGAAATTGAAACCCTAACTAAAGAAGATATTTACGAAATTGTAGATACAGGAAAATTGGGTTGGTGGGAAAAGAAAAAAGCCAAAGATGAGGCAAAAAAAATAGCTACGGAAAAGGAAGCAGAGTTGCAAGAGATTTACCAAAAGCAACTAAAAGCGATGGAAGAAGCTAAAAAAGCTAGTGGTGATACATCGCCAGTTATTCCTGAAGAGACTGTTTCACCGGTTGACGCTAAGGAAATCTTTCGCGAAGCTCTAGATAAAGATAATCAAGATAAATCAGAGAAAGAATAATGAGAGTAGATAAATTTCTCAAAGTTTCTCGCTTAATTAAAAGAAGATCAGTAGCAAAAGAGGCAAGCGATGGCGATAAAATAGTCGTTAACGGAAAAGTTGCAAAACCGAGTACTGTTCTAAAAATAGGTGATAAATTAGAAATAAATTATTTCAAGAAAAAAGTAATAGTTATTGTTAAGGCACTGACAACATCAACGAAAAAAGAAGATGCTGAGGCAATGTATGAAGTTGTTGAAGTAATTGATATTAATGCAAAGATGTAAAAATCTTTGCATTTTTTATTTCAAAAATAAGCATATTAACTTTAAAAAGGTAACGAAATATGGTATAATAATAAAAAAGAGGTATGACTATGAGAAAAGGTTTAAAAATTGCAATTATTGGATCTGGCAGTACTTATACTCCAGAATTGATTGAAGGATTTATTAATAAAAAAGATTCGCTACCAGTTAGAGAATTAGTTTTAATGGATATTGAAGAAAGAAAATTAAATATTGTTGGCGGCTTGTGTAAACGGATGATTGAAGCTGCTGGACTAGATTGTACGGTAGTGTTAACGACTGATTTAACGGTCGCACTAGAGAAGGCTGATTTTGTTTTAGCCCAGATTAGAGTGGGGAAATTACCGGCTCGGGTTTTAGATGAAAGAATACCATTAAAGTATGATTTAATCGGCCAAGAAACAAATGGAATTGGCGGATTCTTTAAAGGTATGAGGACTATTCCTGCGATAATGAAGATTGTTCGTAAAATGGAAGAACTGTGCCCGAATGCATGGTTAATAAATTTTTCGAATCCGTCGGGAATGATTGCGGAAGCGGTTTTAAATAATAGTAAAATTAAAATGATGGGTTTATGTAATGTTCCGATTAACATGATCGATAGTTTAAAGAAACGTTTAGGAATTCCCGAAGCAGAAGTTGAATATGTTGGCCTAAACCATTTAAGTTGGATAACTTCGATTAAATATAATGGTGTTGATTACTTGCAAAAAGCAATAAAAGAAGGAATAAATAGCGAAGCTATGAAAAACATCCCGGCTAGTGGTTTTACGGCGGAGTTAATTAAAACAGTTGGGGCGATTCCTTCATCATATTTAGAATATTATTATTTTAAAGATCAAAAACTAGCAAAGGCTAAAGAAGTTGAAAAATGCCGTGCTGAAGTTTGTATGGAAATTGAAGAACAATTATTAGATATATATTCAAATAGTGAGCTGCACGTGAAACCAGAATTACTTAGTAAACGTGGAGGCTCGCGCTATTCTGAAGTAGCACTTAATTTGGTTGATTCTATTTACAATGATAAAAAAGATATTCAAGTAGTTAACATCTTGAATAAAGGGGCTATTCCTTTTATGGAAGATAGTGATGCTGTTGAAGTTTGTGCTGTTATCGGCAAAGATGGAGCCAAACCAGTAAAAACACATTTTACTAATGAACATATTAAAGAATATATGTTAATGATGAAAGCCTATGAGAAGCATGCCGTTGCTGCTGCTTTGACTGGAGATGAAGATGAAGCAATTAGAGCTTTGCTAATTAACCCTTTAGTTTTTGATTATAAAAAATTGTATCCTTGTTATCAAGAGTTAAAAGAAGTTCATAAAACCCATCTTCCCCAATTTTTTAAGAAGGATAAATAAAATATGAAAGAATACATACTTGGTGTTGATGGCGGTAACACAAAAACTGATTATTTTCTTTTCGATACCAAAGGAAACTTTATTGATTTTTATCGGGGTGGAACTTGTAGCCACGAAGGATTGCAGGATAGTTTTACGGGATCATATCGAGTAATGCAAGAAGTTTTTTTGGCACTATGCCAGAAAAATGGAATTAGTATTAAACAAATAAAAACAGCTGTTTTCGGCTTAGCTGGAGTAGATACACCTTTTCAGAAATCAAAGTTAGAAGAGGTTGTTCAAATGTTGGGTTTTAATAATTTCAAAGTAGTTAATGATTCATTCTTAGGCATCAAGGCGGGAGCAACGCACGGATATGGCGTTTGTTCAATTAATGGAACCGGAACTTCAAGCGGAGGAATTGACCAATTAGGAAATTATTTGCAGGTTGGGGGAATCGGTGCTATTGTTGGTGATGAGGCCGGCGGTTCATGGATTGCTCGACAAGCAATTAGAGCAGTATATGATGCAGCTTACCGGTTTGGCCATGAAACAATGCTGACGGAAATTGTGATGAAGGAATTAGGAGTAAACGATAAATTATATTTAATGGAAGCGATTAGTGCGGCCTTTACTCACCGTAAGTTTAATTTAACAACATTGACAATTGCTGTTTTTGAGTGCGCTAATAAAAATGATGTTGTGTCGCTACAAATATTAAAAAACATGGCTGATAATCTGGCTCGCAGTGCTGGTGGATGTGTCGTTAATCTGGCTTTTGAAGCCGAAGTTGATATCGTTCTTGCGGGTAGTGTTTGGGTAAAAGGTTCTTGCCCGGTTTTAATTGAAGAATTTACACGAAAAATAACGGAATATACAAAGAAGAAGTGCAATATTATTACTCTCAATGTTCCTCCAGCAACAGGTGCTGTTGTCTGGGCTTTAGAATTAGCAAATAATAGTTTTCCGAGCCGGGAAATTAGAAATCTAATTAGCAGTAATGTTACTAAAGAATTAGAGAGAATTGAGCATCATAAATAATATGAAAATAATATTAGGTTCAAAATCCCCACGGCGAAAAGAATTGTTGAAGCAAATGGGTTTTGCTTTTGAGACATATTTACAAGACGTTGATGAAGATATTGTTGATTTCTCTGATCCGCAAGACTATGTTAAGAAAACAGCTTTAAAAAAAGGAAAGGCTATTTCCGAAGTTTTCCCTAATGATTTAGTTATCTGTGCGGACACAATAGTTGTTCATGATAACCGTATTCGGGAAAAGCCAAAAACTAAAGCTGAAGCCTATCAGATGATAGAGGAACTTCAAGACGATTTTCATTATGTTCATACAGCAGTATATCTCGGTTTAAATGATAAAATAGAGTTATTTATCGAAACAACAAAAGTTACAATCGATAAGATGAGCAACAAGGAAATAACGGAATATATAAACACTGATGAACCGTATGATAAGGCTGGAGGCTATGCGATACAAGGACTTTTTAGTCGCTATGTTAAGCAAATTGATGGCGATTATTATAATGTAATGGGGTTACCTGTTAACAAATTATATCGGGAAATTAAAAAACTAGGATTTTAGTCCTAGTTTTTTTTAATATATTCAATTAGTAATTTTAATGTATTAATGACACCTTCGATATGGGTTCTTTCCATCCCGTGAGAGGCGTGAACACCAGGCCCAATTAAAGCCCCTTGAATATTATTACCTGCTCTTAAAGCCGCAGAAACATCAGAAGAATAAAAAGGATAAATATCAACAACGTAAGATAACTTGCTATCTTTCGCTAGATTTATCAATTTATTTGTTAGTTCAAGGTTGTAAGGTCCACTTGTATCTTTAGCACAAATCGATACATCATATTCAGTGCAAGATAAATCCTCACCGATACAGCCCATATCTACAGCAATTAACTCATCAACGTTAGGAATATAACTAGCACCAAAACCAACTTCTTCATTTGTTGAAAAGATAAATTTTAAAGTGTTTTGCGGTTCAAGATTATTTTCTTGCAAATAATCAATTAGTCCAAATAATATTGCGACACTAATTTTATCATCTAAAAATCGCGATTTAATAAAACCAGAAGGAGTGATTATAGTTTTTGGATCAACGACAATAAAATCGCCGTTGCCGATTCCTAAATTGATAACATCTTGTTTTGTTGTTACTTTCTCATCAAGACGAACAAACATGTTGGCCTCATCTCTTGTTAGTGTTCGGGAATCTTTATAAACATGAACAGCAGGAGAAGACGATAAGAATGTTCCCGCAAATTTTTTACCCTCCCGAGTAATAATATAGCAATACTCGCCATCATAAGTAGGCAATATTGGCCCGCCAAGAACACTGAATTTCAATTCTCCCTTGCTGGTGATACTTCTTATCATTGCTCCAAGTGTATCAACATGAGCGGAAAAGCCAGTAATCTTGTTATCAGTTTTTCCAGTGATAGTAATAACTAAATTACCATTCTTTAAAACTTCATGAGTTAAGTTACGTTTCTTTGCTTCGATCTTTAAAAAATCAATGGCAGCAGTCGTGTATCCAGAGGGACTAGGAATGTTTAAAATATCTTTAGCAAATTGTAATAGTTTTTCTTGATTAATTGGTTTCATTTTTTATCTTACCTTTCGCGTAGTGCAATATTTCTGTTAATTCATTTTCATTATAATTGTATACTTCTTTGCAGTAGTGACAAATTACTTCAGCCTTGTGATCGGTTTTAATAATATCTTCAATTTCTTCTTTACCTAAAGAAACAATCCCCCCAGCAAACTTTTCTTTGGAACACGGGCATTTAAAAAGAATTTCTTTTGTTTCAAGGATGCGGTAGTCGTCAGCAAAAATGAGCTTTAAGATATCTTCTTGATAGGGATAGTCGATTAGCAATTTAGAAAAAGAACTTAGCAATTCAATTTTGCTTTCAAGAAAAATGATATCATCTTCCCCTGAATCAGGTAGTAATTGAATTATAATGCCACCAAAAGCAGAAGCAAAGCCGTTAGTTTCAAAAAAAGAGCCAAGGCTAACCAAAGAAGAAGTTTGCTCGCTAACGGTAAAATAATAAGTGAAGTCTTTAGCTAGATCACCAGTTTGAATTGGAATCGAAGAAGTGAAGAAATCCTTTAATTTTAAGTCTTTGATTACCTCAATATAGCCGTTATGCCCAAGCGTCGAAACATCATCAATCATTTGGTTTTTAGCAAAATGAACGTGCTCTCTTCCGACATAACCCCGAACACTACCTTTAGCGTCCGCATCAACAACTACAATACCAATCGGTCCCTTGCCATCAATTTTAATTGTCAATCCTTCTTCGCCTTTCAACATACCACCCATCATAACGCCGATAGTCATAGCCTTTCCCAAAACAGAGGCAGCACTGGGCCATAGGTCGTGGCGTTTAATGGCTTCATTTGTAATATCTACTGTGCTAGCAATATATACTCTTACTTTCTCTTTAAGAGCGAGTGCTTTTATTAGTGTCCCCATGCTTTATCCTCCGATTAACTATATATATTTTAGTATAAAACGACATTTAAATCAACTTATATATAATATTTGTCTAGTTATTTCCAATTTCTATGAGTAATCGCTTATGTTAAAGATACAAAAAAAGTAGAATGAGTAAAATAATTTATGCTAATAAGGGCGAACAACTAGTTTTTAAAATATTAATATTGTTTTTAAAATAAAAGGAATATAATTAAAGTATAAAGTAATATTAAATCATTTTCAAATAGGGGGAGGAACATGAAAAGGAGTTTAAAGTTATTGAAATTAATAAGTGTATTATTATTGCTGCCATTGTTAGTATCGTGTAAAGTGAAGGAAGATACTAATAACTGTGTGATTTTTGATACAAATGGTGGGAATTCGCTTTCTAAGATTTGTGTTAGTAATGGTTTTCAGGTTTTAACATTACCAACTCCTAAAAAAAACAATTTTGTTTTTGAGGGGTGGTATGATGAAGAGGATGTTTTGGTAGAAGCACCATTTATCTTTGAGTGGGATACTAATATTATCTTGTATGCAAAATGGAGTGAGGAAGTTACAATAGGCACAGAGGGCCTAGTCTATGAGCTTAGCGGCGATAATTATATTGTTAAATCATATTCAGGAACGGCAATAAATGTGAATATACCTTCTGTTTATAATAAGAAAAATGTTGTAGGAATAGGCTACCTTGCCTTTAATGGTAATACAGTAGTAACGAGTATTGGCATTCCGAGTAGTGTGCAAAGTATCGATGATTATGCTTTTTATGGTTGTATAAAATTAACTAATGTTATAATTTATGGGGGGTTAACGAGGATTGGAATGTCTGCGTTTGCCGGTTGTACAGGAATAAAAGACATGATACTTCCAAGCAGTTTAACAACTATAGAAAATAATGCCTTTGATGGTTGCAAAGGGTTAGTAAGCATCAAAATTCAAGGTAGCCTAACAAGGCTAGGGAACAAAAGTTTTGCCAATTGCACATCATTACAAAGTATCACAATACCAATCAGTGCAATAAGCATGGGAGACTTAGTGTTTGAGGGCTGTACAAGTTTAACTAGCGTGATATTTTCAACAACTCCTAGTGTTTTAACAAGTCTTGGAAATTGGGTATTTAAAGGCTGTACAAGTTTAACGGATATAATAATTCCTATTAGTGTTACCAGCGTTGGTGAAGGGACATTTTATGAATGTGCAAGTTTAAAAAACATCATAATTCCTAGTTCTGTAACAAAAATAAGTAGTTGGACTTTTTATCATTGCACAAGTTTAACCGATATAACAATCCATAGAAATATTAACAACCTTGGAATTTCTGCATTTGAAGGTTGCTCGGCATTGACAAGAATTGTAGTTCCCGTGAATGTACTAAATGTTGAGGATTATGCATTTAGAAATTGTAATAAATTAACAATTTACAGTGAAGCGCATTCAAAGCCTAATTCTTGGAGCTCTTATTGGAATTCTTCAAATTGCCCCGTTATATGGAATTATGCTGAATAAGGATCAAAAATTTTAGAAATTTTTCAACACCATCTTTACAACAAACCATTTTTAAATAGGAGGGAAAAGGTGAAAGCAAGCTTAAAACTATTTAAATTAATAGCCTTACTATTCTTTTTATTACTACCAGCATTAGTATCGTGTAAGGCTCAAGAAACTGCTAGTTATTGTCTCGTGTTTGATACAAATGGTGGCAATTTAATTTCTAACAGTTGTGTCAGCAAAGGATCAAAGGTTTCATCACTACCAACTCCCCAAAGAAGCAATTTCATCTTTGATGGTTGGTATTATGATAATGATCAGGTGGTAGAGGTGCCTTTTAATTTCGATTGGAGTAGCGACACAATCTTGCGGGCTAAATGGCGGTCACAGTCTCCGATAGGAGAAGATGCAACAGAGGGGATAGTATATGAACTTAGTGGGAATACTTATCTTGTTAAATCATATTCGGGAAGCGCA
>DATESD010000097.1:0-19876 GCA_035270985.1 Bacilli bacterium
ATTCAATATTAATAAAAACTCCTTGGAGAAGGTAAACGGTAATATTAAGCAAAATATTAGTAGCTATATTAACTAAAGCAAAAACTTCCCAAAATGAACGTTGACGATAGTTAAATACTAAGAAAACTATTCCTTCTAAAACTAATGTTAAAACAACAGCAATAAGTAAGGATAACCATCCCATTATTCTTTGCCGTCAAAATTATCATCTTGTTTCGATGTCATATCATTTTTACGCTCTTTTGTGCTTTTTGTTATCATCTTAATTATTAAGATGACAATAGCAATTACAGCAACAAAAAGAAAAATAATCAAAACTAGAACACCAATAATAATTGGACCAGGAACTACGTCTAAAAACATTTACTTTCACCTCGTTTCTTTTTTTATAAAAAATAACCGTAAATTATAATTAAAATAGCAATAATCTAGAAAACAATATATTTTCTCTTTATGTTATCATTAAATGGCTAGATAACATCTATAATAGCCTTTTTCTGCATCTCTCTAACAAATATTATTACTAAAATAACCGTAAGAGCAGTAATACTAATTAATATTATATTGTATAGCGAAGCATAGTTTTGAAGAAAAATACCGATAACATAGCCAGGAAATAAAATCATCGCTGCTAAGCCAAAAGCCGTCGTTTTATAACCAGGCATCATCTTATATAATAAGTAAAGCGTAATGGGCATCGTCATGTTAAACAAGAGGATTCCTATTAAGCCTCCCCAAATACTATCTCTTGCAAATATTAGGAAGACTAATGAGCCTAGCCCACTAATAATAATTGTCCATTTAATGCCAATCTTGTCCGCCAATATTCCCCCAATAGCTTTTCCTAAAGCAATAAAAATGGCTGTTGTTAAAATTAATTGACTAGAGGTCGACCATGTAAAGACTGTGTATTTCCCCATAATTGCCCGAAACATAACAATCACAATAATCCCAACAATTATTAGCGAATTTTTAGAATTTAGATTAAAGGTTTCTTTTGTTTCTTGCTGATCATTAACCAAAAGTTGTTGATAGTTTTGGTTAATAAAATAAAATCCTATTCCTATTAATAGTGTTAGGGAAATTAGAATTAGTAAAAGATAGGCAAATGAAGCATATAAAGTTCCGATAGTTAGTCCCACGACACCAAGAGAAACAAAAATACCTAATAACGATAATTTATTTTGGCTATTGTCGATTGTTATTTTACCGGCTGAAGTATGAAACAATGCATTACCGAGACCAAGGAAAACTAAACTTAAATAAGGAATGGATCCAAGCAATGATCCCAAGATAACTATCAAGAGAGAAACTAAAACTAACAGTTTTTCTCTTTTATAAGTGTCAATCATCAGACCAATTAATGGCTGCATCATAAACGCCAAAAAATTATAACCAACAAAAACAATAATCGGTAAAAGAAGATTATCTTTATATAAAGCCCCAAAAATAGTCGTCGCGCAGATCCCATCAATAAGCAAATGCAAAATTGTTAATATTAGGACTTCATTGGTCAATTTTTTTGATTTTAGTACTTCCATTCGCGCTCACTCCTTATTTTCATTTTACCATAACAGCAGTCTTTTATCAACTCTTCTAACATTTAAAAAGCTCAGTTTTTAATAAAACTGAGCTTACAAATATTATTCGCTTACTATTTTAGTAGTTTTTTTCTTGCGTTTAAAAACAAACAAGATTAAATAAATAAGCAGGAAGAAAACAATTAAAGCTCCGAGCGACCAATATAATAAACCAGGAAGATACACTAACCCAGCGATAATCAATAATGGACCACCAAACAGAATTGCCGTACCTGTTCCTAAAACTAAATTATCGGCAGCTTTCGTTTTAAATTGTGGGTCAATTTCGCGTAACAAGGCAATTCCTGTACTAGCAGTTCCTGTCATCGTTCCATACATAGCGACCGTTGCTTCGTAAACATAAGTTGGATATATTCGTTTACAAGCAAATTGAAGATAAAAGTACGTTACTAAGCCACCAACTGTTGTTATCAAGACTAGAGCAATAATTAATCCCCAATCTTTCAACATTTCTAGTTCAATAGCCATGATACTACAAGCAATCATAAAATCAAAAGCGACACCAGAAATTCTATTCAACATATAATCATTTGTATATTTGCGCTTCATGATTTTCTTTTTCATTAAAAACGCTAAAATTCGTTTAAGTAATATTGTAAATATTAAGGCGAAAATAAAGTTGAAGCCCCAAACTAGTGAGTTTAAATCTTTTGCTAGGAACTTAATGCCACTGTTGACTAGTAGATTACTTATTCCACTCATAAACAACCACGAAACAAGATACACAACACCAACAAAACATAACTGAACACTAAGTTTATCAATTGATTCGGTAAGTGGAATTTCATCTTTGCTCTCTACTTCACTTCTAAGAGTCTCACTCATCTCAATTTCTGTTGAGCGAGTGATTTTCTTTTGCTTAGCAAGTTTATTAATGTAATAGACACCAGGAATACAGGCCCATAGAAAACCAAATGTTGAAATGCTTAAACCAAAGGTCTTACCACTAGCAAAGCCGTTATCTTGTAATACTTGACCGATATTTCCCGCTTGGCCTGGCCCTTGACCAAAGCCCATTGGCAATAATATACCAGCATACTTAGCAACACTTGTGAAAATAAAGCCCAAAGCTATTGTTATTATTAAACCTATAATAGCTTGAATTAAATATGAACTGACAATTAACAATCCACTTTTAATGGCTGTTCCATCATTTCTACTTTCATTTTCTGTCTTCAAAGTTTTAAGTGTTAAAGCAATGAATCCCACCGCAATGGCATGATAAGTAATTATTTCAAAAAATTCATTATTTAATAATGGTGTTCCGCTAACTTCGATGTTCAACCATAAAACCAAATATTTTAAACCTAAGCCTAAAAATCCGGCAATAACAGCTGTCGGCAACAATAAATTTCTTAAAAAAGGAATCTTACGGCGTAAACTGTTGGAAATTATTAAGATTAAGCATACAAAACCAATTTGAATTACTCCCTGCCAAGTGTTAGTGAAGTCCCAACTGCTGAATGTTGATAGTACCATTTAAGTCATCTCCTTTGTCATGATGTTCCATTTTATATTTATAATATTGAAAAACAAGCAAGTATTTGTAAGGACTTGCGAGTCCTTCTAAAACTAGGAAGAATCTTTCCCCGTCGGTGAAGTAAACAATAAGTTTATTTTTCCCCTGAATCGCCACATTGATTATCTCTTCATAAGGGTAATCCTTATCAATGTTTTCACCGATAATTCTTATCCCCTTTGGATTAATAAAAATTTCTGCCATTCCCAGCTTTTCACGTTTTTGTTGTTTAGTATCAAACACAGTCGCTTTATCTTTAAAAATAACTTCACCAACAAAATCATTTAAATAATTAATTAAGTTTGTTTTATTTTGCTTGTCAGCTTCGTATATTGATATTTCTTTATCATCATTTTCCAAATATCCGTAATCATTATAATAAGCTTGATAACCACAACTAAAGCAACGAATATGATCACGTTCGCCTTTAACGGTTAAAGCCTTATGACAATTAGGACAGATGAATAATAATCTTTCTAACCCCTCAGCTTTTTTCTTACCTTTAAACGTTTGCCGTGGCTCATCATAGCAATTATAATCAAATTCTTTCTTGATAACCGCATACAGTTCTTCGTTTGTTAACGATACGTAATCTTTAGGATATAAAACACTCTTTATACCCCCAACTGATTTACCACGTCTTCGCCTTGTTCCCCAACGTGGATTACTTAAATACAATCCTTTTATTTGGTAAAAAATAACAGGAACATTTAAGAATCTAACAAGTTTCGCAATTACCGGATCTAAAGGCGCCGTTGCTCCCGTATAAGTCAAATTCCCTTCAGGAAGAATGGCAACATTTCCTCCCTCAGATATAATTCTTTTCATCTTTTTAATCGTTCCGGCATCAGAAACTGATTTAGCCTTTGAGATGGGATTAAAAACATATTTCAGTAATTTTGTTACAAATCCTAAATTAAATATTTGTTCGCTAGCCACAAAGTAAATTGGCGCATTAAAAGATAAACTAATAAATCCTGGATCTAAGGCCACTGAATGATTAGCAAAGATTAAAAAAGGACCATTTTTTTTGATGTTGCTTTTTTTTGCGCGATAATTATATATTATCTTCGCGAAAGGCGCAAAAACTAATCGCAAAAAAACATTTAAAACGCGATGGCGAAATCTAATTTCTTTATTTTTTCGTGTTTTCTTCATTAAATCACCACTTTATTAAATAAAAACTGTATTTATTATACCAAATTATCCAACAATTAACAATAGTTTTTTACTTTTAACAGGATATATTTAACCAAGCAAAATCATATTGCTTATCAGCATTTTCTTGAAAAAAGTTCTTGATAAAACACTTCTTATATGATAATATATATATGCTTTATATGCGCCCATAGTTCAATTGGATAGAGCGTCTGGCTTCGAACCAGAAAGTTACGGGTTCAAGTCCTGTTGGGCGTACCATGGCCTGTTGGAGAAGTGGTCTAACTCATAAGCCTCTCAAGCTTACATTCACGGGTTCAAGTCCCGTACAGGTCACCAATATAAGCATTAATGCCCTATTTGCTTAGATAGGGCTTTTTTTTACTTATAGGCGCCAACGCTTCATAAAAATTAAAGCAATTTTCTTTATAGTCTTAAAAAATATGTTATAATTTATAAAGGTATTTATCTTCGTTAGATACTTATTAAAGGAGAACATCATGGATTTAGAGTTTGTAAAAAATAACTTAGTCTTTAATAACCGCGTTTGTGGCACCATAATTAAAGACAACAAAGTGCTGTTAGTCCATTATTATGATGATGATTATTGGACTTTCATTGGCGGAAGACCTTTATTTGGGGAAATTATTGATGAAGCTATCGTTCGCGAGTTTCAAGAAGAAACAGGAACACCTGTAACGATTATTCGTTTGCTAGCTTTTCTCGAAAACTTCTTCGTATTTGAAAACAAAATGTATCATCAACATTTATTTTTTTACTTACTAAATGATAATAATCAATTTCCTATCTTTGATGGTGAAAAAGAAATTATCGACGAACCTGGAGTTACTTACCGCTGGTTTGATATTGATAAACTAAACAAAATTAAGATTAAGCCAAGTAAACTAAGCAATTTAATTTACAACATTCCTAAACATCCCTTATTCTTACAAGAACGGGAAGAAAATTTTAAAATTGATTAAAAATATTGTGTTACAAAAGCAAAGGAGGAAATATGAGTAAAATTAGAACAGGTCAAAATGAGTTTTACATTGAAAATGAAAAACGAGAAAGAATTGCGGAAATAACTTTTTTTGATAAGGATAGTGAAACAATTGTTATCGATCATACTTTTGTTTCGGAAATCCTCAGAGGACAAGGAATTGCTCGCCAACTTGTTGATAGTGTTGTTGCCTATGCCCGAAAAAACAACAAAAAAATAATTCCTGAGTGTTCATATGCCTACAAGGTCTTAGTAAACGCTGAAGAATTTAAAGATGTACTAAAAAAGGACTAGTTTCGCTAGTCCTTTTAATTTTATTCATAGATAATTTTATTTACAGTATCAGCATCTAGGCGTTTTATTACTTCAACAACTAGCTTAACGGTATTCAAATAATCTTCTTTGTGAATAATTGAAGTATGAGAATGTAAATATCTTGTCTCAATACAGATCGATAAACTTGGGCATCCGGAATTCGCTGTGTGAATCGCGCCACTATCTGTGCCACCGCGTTTTAAGTAATCAAATTGATAAGGAATATTTAATTCATCAGCAATTTCGATTACCTTCTCACGAAGAGCAACATGCCCCACAGCTGAACTATCATATAAAACAATACCTGGGCCTTTACCTATTTTTATTGACCCATCCGTTCCCGGTAGATCTCGGGCAATACTTGTATCTAAAGCAAAAGCAACATCAGGTTTAATTAAGTTCGCTAAAGTTTTCGCACCTCTTAGACCAACCTCTTCTTGTGTTGAGCCCGCTGCATAAACAATATTTGGATGTTCAACATCTTGTAATTGTTTTAAAACTTCAATGGCCACCGCACAACCAATTCTATCATCCCAAGCTTTACCTAATAAATAGTTTTCATTAGCTAGTACTTGAAAATCAATCGCTGGAGTGATCATATCACCAATTTTTATGCCTAATTTTTCAACTTCTTCTTTATTATCGACCCCTAAATCAATATACATATCATCGATTTTAGCGGGCGTTTTTAATTCTTCTTCAGTAAGAATGTGGGGCGGTTTGGAACCCATAACTCCGCGATATACTTTTCCGGAACTTGTCGTAATATTCATTTGTTGAGCCAGCATTACTTGACTCCACCAACCCCCAACAGTCTGAAACTTTAAGAACCCTTCATCAGTAATTTTGGTGATAATCATTCCGACTTCATCCATATGACCAACTATCAATACTTTTGGTCCATTTTTTTTACCAACTTTTTCCGCGGCAATTGAGCCTAGACCATCATATAAAATTTTATCTTCCGGAACAACTTTTAAAAATTCCCGTTTTAATATTTCTCTAACATTTTTTTCATGAGCAGGAATACCGTTAACTTCCGATAATTCCTTTAATAATTCTAAATCTTTAAGCATTGATTTCCTCTTCTTTTTCTTTATGAGGATGTTTTTCATTTATCTCCCCAATTTCACTAATTTCATCTTTAGTCGGTGCTTCTAAACCTTCTTCTTTGGTAATTCTTTTTGTCGCCTCGCTAATTGATAATTGAAAACGATAATTGCGATAATCGCCGTAACCTCTAAAAGCAATTAACAAAGCTGATAAAATTGCTAATACTAACAAAAACCATGATAAAACATTGATATTAAAGCCTCCACTACCAATTATCATTGAGCCCACAGTTATTAAGACAACATGGGTAATAAACATAATATTATCGGTTGCTTCTTTTCTAACAATTGTTGTAAAGAAATAAATAAGCGCTCGCAAATAGAAAACAATTCCGATCATATAACCAAATACTGTTCCCAAAGAAGCTGAGCCTTTAGTCCCCACATAAATTAAATATCCACCAGCGGCAATATTCAATACTATTTCAATAATAAAAAGCCATTTTGATAGTTTGTCTTTCGTGGTCTTCACCAAGGGGATAATTCTAAAGACTCCCATAATAATAAATATTGTTCCAACAATATAAAGCAATGAAATTGGAATTGTCTTCATCACGATGCCAAAGGCTAGCAAAATAGCCGCACCTGCAAATTCAAAAGCCCACACATACTTACCAAAAAACTTTTTCATAATTCACCTCACATTTTCTCTTTAATTCCGACGCCTATCAATGATAAGCTATCTTTTAAAACTGTTTGCACAGCCTTTAATAAAGTTAATCTTTCGTTAGTTTCCTCATTGTTTTCCGTGATTATTTTGTGATCATTATAATAACTATGCAGTTCACCAGCTAACATCAAAGCGTATTGACATATTTTATGCGGCAAGCGCTTAGTTGCTACCTCCTCAATATAGGCTGGATATTGTAATAAAACTTTCACTAAATTATATGTTTCATTAATGTCTAAAACCTTAAATTCTTTTACGGGAACAAATTCTTGATTGTTTTCTGAGAAAACTCTAAATAAGCTATTTATTCGCGCATAAGCGTATTGAACATAGTAAACAGGATTTTCATTGCTATTCTTGATCGCTAAGTCTAAATCTAAATCCATATGCGTGCTTAATGATTTTGAAATATATAAAAACCTGAGAGCATCGCTACCAACTTCATCGATTAAATCGCGAAGTGTTATCGCTTTGCCACTACGTTTACTCATTTTTAGTTCTTCGCCATCTTTTAGCGCTCTTACCATTTGTAAAATGTCAATATTTATCGCATCGGGGTTACCACCATATAAATATATCGCTGATTTTAAACGATTAATGTAACCATGGTGGTCAGCACCGAGAACATCAATTAGCAAAGTATAGCCCCGATTCAACTTATTAATATGATAAGCAATATCAGGAGCGAGATACGTTAGCGAGCCATCGCTTTTAATAATCACTCGATCTTTTTCATCAGTATAAGCCGTTGTTTTTAACCAAGTTGCGCCTTCAAAGACATAAGTATGACCACTCTCTTTTAAACGAGCTAATACTTTTTCCACTTCACCATTGTCATATAGTGATTTTTCACTAAACCAATCATCAAAAACAACATTAAATTCTTGCAAATCTTTTTTCAGTCCCGCTAACAAATAACTTAAACCAACGCTACGGAAATACTCGTAATAAGGGTTTGTTAGGTAATATTCACCTTTTTCCGTTTTTATCTTTTGGGCTATAGAAATTATTTCTTTACCGTGATAGGAGTTATCATCTAACTGAAACTCTTTGCCGTAAAGTTCTTTATAACGAGCAAAAATACTTTCGATTAAATTGTGAATTTGGTTGCCAGCATCATTAACATAATGTTCAGTTGTAACATCAAAGCCTGCCTTTTTCATGATTCTTGCCATGGAGTCACCGTAAGCAGCACCTCGGCCATGACCGATATGTAAATATCCCGTTGGATTAGCACTGACAAACTCTAATAAAACCTTTTCGTGATTACCAAGTGTCAGATTACCAAATTTTTCTTTTTCTTCAAGAATTTTGAAAATAACATTTGAAAGGTATTTCTTATCAATATAAAAATTAATAAACCCGCCGCCAGCCACTTCGGCTTTTGTTAAGTGGTGACTTGTTAAATCTATTTTATTTATTATGTCATTAGCAATAACTATCGGGGCTTTCTTTAAGATTTTCGCTAAACGCATCGCGATATTTGTTGAATAATCACCAAATGCGGGGTCTTTAGGAATATCAAAAAAAACTTCAGAGGTTTCCTTTACTCCTTGCTCGCTAAGAATATTAGCAATTGTTATTTTAATTTTATTTAATATTTCGTTTATCACTTAAATCACCTCTAATATTATTATACCATGTTTTTCCTGAGAATTAAATCTTTTTTTACGAACTCAAAAAAAAATAATGGTAAAAACCATTATACCCAGAAAGCCGTTCAAAGGCACATAAAATGCACCCTTTATTGATGTGAAACCCGTAAGCTCCACGGTGGAAATCTCCATTTGTTAACCCTTAGGATTCCTATTCTAAAAGAATAAGCGTTCAACACCAGGAAAACCTCGACTTCCTAAATTTTTTCGTTCGGTTCGCATACTATAAATCACGAACTTCCCAGGCACTTATATTATAAGAAATTTTTGTTCTTTTGTCAACCAATAGACTTTTAGGCCCCTTGAAAATCTATCTCCGTAAAAAAAAGAAGGTTTCCCTTCTTATTCATAACACCAGGCAACACCGATTCCCCCATAGCCAAGATTAATCGCTATAACAGGAGAAATTTGGCGTGATATCTTCACCTCAGCATTACTAATTCCTTCTTTTAATGCTTCAGCAACACGATTTACTCTCTCAATAGCGTTAGCATGAGAAATATAAATTGTAACTTTTTCTGTTGATTCTTTTATTTCGCTTTTAATTCGCTCAACAATAAAGGCAAAGACATTCTTTTCTGTGCGTAATTTGCTTAAAATTAAAACCTTACCATCAATGTATTCTATAATTGGTTTAACTTTAATTAAATTCCCAATCGCCGCTTTTATTTTAGTTATTCTTCCGGATAATTTTAGAGTGTTTAAATTCTCAAAGTTCATTAAAATACCACTATTTTTCTTGATGTGTTCTATATACTCAATTAATTGTTCAATTGAATAGTTTTCTTTAATTTTTTGCACAGCTAAAACAGTAATTATTTCTGATCCCACGGAAGTGCTTAGCGTATCAACAGCATGAATTTTTACTCCTTCTACTTCTTGCTTAGCAAGCATTACTGACTGGTAAGTTCCTGAAAGCGTTGAAGAAATAGTTAAGCATAAAATATCCGTTGCTTTTTCTGCTTTTAATTTTTCAAACACATCAACGTATGTTGCTGGCGATGGCTGGCTACTGCTTACTTTCTTCCCTGATTCTAAAGCATTCATTACATCAGCAATAGTAACATCAAGATCATCACGGTATGATTTACCATTAATAATGACATTAAGGGGAACAACTATAATATTGTTTTCCGCAATAAATTTACTATCTAAATTAAACGTAGTATCAACAACAACTCTTAAGTTCATAATATCCTCCTATTTAAAACCAATCTTTAAGCTTTTTATAATTTTATATGATATAATTAACTGTCTTAATTATACTATTAATGTGTAAAAATAGATAGTGGTTTGCTTTAAAAAAAACGACCCTTTTTCAGCAAACAGTTAGGTGCTTATGCAAAATTATATCAACAATCAACATAAATATTATAACCTTGATTTCTATTTAAAGTCAAGATTTAAGACGAAAGTCTTCAAAGTGGCGCTTAATGGCAATTTTTCCTGTCCTAATCGTGATGGCAAGATAAGCAATAAAGGGTGCATATTTTGTTCTCCAGAAGGAGGCGGTGATTTTGGTGGTCATAGAAATGATAGTTTAAAAAAACAATTTTCTGATGTTGCCACAGTTATCCACCAAAAATGGCCAACAGCCGCCTATATTGCCTACTTTCAAGCTAATACTAATACCTATGGATCATTAGAAAAACTTAAACAGCTTTATGAAGAGGCCATAAGCCTTGATGATAGCATCGTTGCGATTAGCATTGCAACAAGACCAGACTGCTTGAGTGATGAGATTCTTGATTATTTAGCGGACCTAAATCGTCGGATTCCTGTTTGGATTGAACTAGGATTACAGACAATCGATGAAGGCGTTGCCGTCTTTATTAATCGCGGGTATAAACTTCCTGTCTTTGCCCAAACTGTAAAGAATTTAAATAGGCGCGGTATTGAAGTTATTGTTCATATTATAAATGGCCTCCCTGGTGAAACAAAAGCAATGATGCTTAACAATATTAGTTATCTCAACCAACAAAATATTCAAGGGATAAAAATCCATTCTTTGTTTATCTTGGAGAAAACAATATTAGGAGAAATATACCGCAATAATCCTTTTAAAATTCTTTCTTTATTAGAGTATGTTGATATTGTCTGCGATCAACTAGCTTTGCTACGCGATGATATTGTTATTCATCGCATCACAGGCGATGCGCCAAAAAGCCTATTAATTGAACCCCTTTGGAGTCTTAACAAACGAGGAGTAATAAATGCAATTGATAAGGAAATGGCCCAAAGAAATTACTATCAAGGCCTTAAAGCAAAAAGAATCTCTTTATGAGATTCTTTTTTTATTATAAACTATTTTTTATTTTTTCTACTTTATCAAGCTTTTCCCAAGATAAATCTAAGTCTAAACGGCCAAAATGGCCATATGACGCTAGTTGATGATAAATTGGACGGCGTAAATCTAAGTTTTTAATGATCTGTAATGGACGAAGTTCGAAATTTTGACGAATAATTTTTACAATTTCTTCATCACTATATTTACTTGTTCCATACGTATTTATCATTATCGAAGACGGTTCGCTAACACCTATTATATAACTTAAACCAACTTCAATCTGATCAGCAACTTGCGCTGCAACTAAGTTCTTCGCAATATAGCGCGCCATATATGAAGCGCTGCGATCAACTTTAGTTGGATCTTTGCCAGAAAAAGCTCCACCGCCATGACGGGCATAGCCTCCATAAGTATCAACGATAATTTTTCTTCCTGTTAAGCCAGAATCACCTTTTGGCCCACCAACAACAAAACGGCCGGTAGGGTTAATATGTATTTGCGTATTTTCATCCATTAATTCTTGAGGAATGATATATCTAATTACTTCCTTTTCGATAAAAGTCCGTAATTCTTTCATATCCACTATTTCATCATGTTGGCTCGATACAACAACGCTTTCGATACGATGGCACTTGTTATTTTCATCAAACTCAACACTAACTTGAGATTTTCCATCAGGGCGTAGGTAGTTAACTAAGCCTAACTTCCGCACCTCAGCCAATCTTTTAGTTAATTTATGGGCTAATACGATTGCTAATGGCATCATTTCTTCGGTTTCATTGCAGGCAAAGCCAAACATTAAGCCCTGGTCCCCTGCTCCTTCACCGTCTTTTACACCCATAGCAATATCTGGTGACTGTTCATCAAGAGAAACTAAAACAGCTAAGTTGTCAGCATCAAATCCATATTTGCCACGATCATAACCAATTTTGTTAACTGTCTCACGAACAATTTTTTGGATGTCAATGTAGGTATCAGTTGTAATTTCTCCCATTACTAGTACTAATCCCGTTGTTGCTGCTACTTCACAGGCAACACGAGCACAAGGATCTTTTTCTAAAATAGCATCTAAAACTGCATCAGCTATTTGATCACAAACCTTATCAGGATGTCCTTCAGTAACTGATTCAGATGTAAAATATTTTTTCATCTTGATCACCTCTAATATATTTTAATCTTTTTTACGACTATATTCAACTTTTTTATCATATTCAAAAGGTTTACGAGATTTACGTTTCTCGATTTCTCGATGATATGATTTCTTTTCCACAACGTTTGTTTTCATAAAACTCTTACCACGGGAAGCTTGTTGACGATCACCTCGATAAGATGATGATGATGATGATGATGATGATAGTGTAGTTTTCGCTTTAGCAACTTCGAGGATAACGTTTCTTTCATCGAAAACGGCACCATTAGCTGATGCTAACAATTCAGAAACATTTTCGTTCGGAATTTCAAAGAAAGAAAAATTATCATGAATATCAATGCCATTGATATCAGCATTTGTCATTGTTGAATGACTAACTAACCAATCAGTTAAATGATACACTCTAATTTTGTCACGACGGCCTACGCTAATAAAAATTCTTGATGTATTTTTGTTGCGTTGTTTTTGGCGATTCGACACTTCTTCTTTTATTTCTTCAATTTCAACATTGCCTTCATTTGTTTTCATATGTAATAAAACAAGGCCCTTAATTAAATCTTCTTTTGCTATTCCTGCTACTTCTAAATCATTCAAATTTTTTGTTAGTATTTTTTGATGTTCACTATTTACTTTACCAACCTCTAAAGCTTTATCGAAAATTCTTTTCATTCTGACTTCGATAACTTTTTCTAGGGAAGGAATTGCCATTGGTGTAATATCAGCTTTAGAATACTTAACAATTGCCACTAAACGATTCTTTTCTGATCTTGTTACTAAAGTAACTGATAAGCCTTGCTTTTTAGCCCGTCCTGTTCTACCGATTCGATGAACATAATATTCTTCATCGTGAGGAACGTCATAATTGATAACAACATCAACGTCATCAATATCAAGTCCTCGAGCAGCAACATCAGAAGCCACAAGAATGTTGATTAAACCACTACGAAAGCGATTCATAACGCGGTCGCGTTGCATTTGTTTCATATCACCATGCAAAGCTTCGGTCATGAAGCCTCTTAATAATAGTTGACTAGTAACTTCATCAACCATCCGCTTTGTATTACAAAAAATCATCGTTAATTTATAACCATTAATATCAATTAAACGAGCAATGATTTCTACTTTGTCTTTTTCTTTAACTTCAATCATCTTTTGGACAACGGTTGATACTGTTAATTGACTCTCCACGATACGAATTGTTACCGGATTCTTTAAGAATTTGGTCGCAATACGTTCAATATCTTTTGAAATCGTTGCTGAGAAAAGCATGATTTGATGTTCTAGTTTAACTGCTGTAAGGATAAATTCAATATCCTCTTTAAATCCCATATTTAACATTTCATCGGCT
Organism: Bacilli bacterium; assembly: GCA_035270985.1. Lineage (GTDB taxonomy): Bacteria > Bacillota_I > Bacilli_A > ML615J-28 > CAG-698 > JAAYBG01. The sequence continues at coordinate 13,819 of DATESD010000097.1, forward strand.
TCATCAAGAACGATAGTTGTTACATTATCTAACCTTATTGTTCTTCGTTCCATATGATCCATTAAACGGCCTGGTGTTGCAACAATAATTTGCGGACGTCTTTTTAAAGATGTTATTTGGCGATCAATTGCCTCTCCACCGTAGATAGCTACTGCTTTTACATCTTTTAAGTAATAAGCAACAGTATTAATTTCTTTAGTTATTTGCACAGCAAGTTCTCTTGTTGGGGCAATAACTATTGTTTGGACCACCTCTGATGTGGGGTCTATTCTATTTAAAATAGGAATGGCAAAAGCTACTGTTTTACCTGTTCCTGTTGGCGCTTGAGCAATAATATCTTGTGAATCTAAAGCAAGAGGAATAACTTTCTCTTGAATATCTGTCATTGACTCAAATTCCATTTTTTCTATTCCCTTAATTAATAAGGGGTTAATTAATAATTCTTCAAAATTTTTCATATTTCCTTTCATAAAAAACACATCTTCTGATATAAGAGCTATTTTTCTTTACAACTTATTCTTTACTAGAAAAGGGAAGTTCTTTAATTTTAATATCATCTGACTAATGCCTTTATAAGATATCATTTAAATACTACCTAATTTTCCTTTTTAATCATCTTAAGGATTTTAATAAATACATCATCTAAGCTTATTAGCAAAGATATATTTTTATCCTTAATTAAATATCCTGAAGATTGAGTGCTAAAATAACCACTAATAAGGTTTAATCTTGCACGAAGTTCCGCTCTATCAGTAATTAGCAATCCTTCTTTTGTTTTCTCAATCATCTTGTTTTGCATTGCCATAAGCAATAGACAAATAAACATCAGCATCGAAACTGTTATCACACTTTTATGCGTTAAAACCATTTTCTGGTGATGTCGTTTAAAAATATTTAGCTATAGTTAATTATATAAATTGTTTTATCAACAATTACGGTAATAGCCTTCTTAGCTACCTTTTAAGGGTCTAAGGTATTATAATCAAAAGATACATCGATTTAAAAAGCAAATTGGTGGCTCGGTCTTTAGTAGCAATTACCTGCATGATTAATGCACCGTAATGGTAATTTTTGCTATATTAGTCCATAAGAATTATTAATTCTTCAACAACCTTTTTTTTACTACAACGGCAGCCGGCAAAAGGCGATTTTTTCTCCTATGCTGCGCGCAAGTTTCTCAACATCTTTAATTATCTTGATTTTTTGGTTTTAAATAATCTTGCATTTACTAGTTATGCTTAAAGCACAAGCAGTATCAACCAAACAGCAAAATATTTTAATCTTTTAACCACTCTAAACTTAAGAATAAGCGTCGAAGTGATTCTTCTTGACCAAGGATATCGGCCATTTCAACAGATCCACCAGGAGTAACATTTGTTGCCGTTAGGGCAATTCGTAGCACCGTATAAACAACACCCGATTTCATCGCTAATTGTTCTGCTACTTGCAAAATAACTTGATGAATGTTCTCTTCATCCCATACCTTTAAATCTACTAGTAAAGGATATATTTTATCTAGCACAGTTTGTGCTACTAGAGAGTCAATTTTTAATTTCTTGCTATAATAAAGTTCCTTGTCAATTTTGGTGAAATTAACAATAAACGCTACCTTTTCCGGAATTTCACTAAAAATTTCAATTCGTGGCTGCAATAACTTACCAAATTTTTGATAATCATACAAACCTTTAATGACTGACTTTTCAAAGAAAGGTGTCGCGTAATTCATGAATTCTATGAAAGTCATCTCTTTGATATACTCACCATTTAACCAACGCATTTTTGCTTCATCAAAAATGGTTGAGGATTTAGACAAGCCTTTCACATCAAAGTGGGCAATTAATTCGTCCATTGTGAATTTTTCTTGGGTTCCTTTTGGACTCCAACCTAAAAGAGCGATATAATTTACAATGGCCTCAGCCAAATATCCTTTTTTAATAAAATCATCAAAATTGGCATCTCCATGACGTTTCGACAGTTTTCGCACTTCATCTTTCATAATCGGCGTTAAATGAATATACTTAGGAATTTCCCAACCAAAAGCTTTATATAATAAGTTGTATTTTGGCGTGCTACTTAAGTATTCATTTCCCCGCATGACATGCGTAATCGCCATTAAATGGTCATCAACAACATTAGCGAAATTGTATGTTGGCATTCCATCTGACTTAATTAAGACTTGATCTTCTAGTTCTTCATTAGGAACACTAATATGACCAAAAACCATATCTTCAAATTCACTGAATCCCGTTGTTGGCATATTTTGGCGAATGACATATTTATCACCACGAGCTAGTCGCGTTTGAATTTCGGCTGGTGATAAATTTAAACAATGCTTATCATAACGGCGAATTCCCGTTTCATCAGCTAAACTGTCAAGTCGAGCTTTATCACAAAAGCAATAATATGCGGCTTTGTTAGCAATTACTTGCTGAGCATATTGCAAATATATGTCGCGGCGTTCGCTTTGAACGTATGGTCCATATTCGCCGCCTTCATTTGGTCCTTCATCAAAAGTAATTCCTGATTGTTGTAAAGTACTATAAATCACTTCTACACTCCCAGCAACATAACGCTCTAGATCAGTATCTTCAATCCGCAGAATAAAAGAGCCTTCATTTTGGCGAGCAAATAAAAAAGCGTATAACGCAGAGCGGAGATTACCAACATGCATAAAGCCCGTTGGACTAGGGGCGAATCTTGTTCTTACTTTTTCCATATTTAATTCCTCATAGATTAATAATTTTTTCCTTTTATATTATACCACAAATAAACTGATTTGTTAATCATTTTTAATAAAAACGTTTTTCATGGTATTTTGGCGAAAATAATTGTATAATATATACTAGATTATTTGAGGTTAATATGAATATATTGCTTTCTAAAAAAATAAAAGATCTAAAGCCTAATTGGCAACTCCCTAAGACAGGAACAATTTTAAATAACATTCTAAAAATATCTGTTCCAGCAGCTTTAGAAGTATTTTTTATTGGCTTAATTGGGATGTTCGATACAATGATGGTCGGTGGTTTAGGGGATGCCGCGATTGCTTCTGTCGCCTTAACACAACAACCACTTTTTATCACGCTTTCGGTGTGTATGGGTTTAAATGCTGGCGTAATTGCCATCGTTTCTCGCAAGCGTGGGCAAAAAGATAGAGAAGGCGCCAATAGTTATCTGCGCCAATCTTTAGTATTAGGTTTCATTATCGCTCTAGTGATGACAGTTTTATCGACCTTCCTAGCGCGACCTTTTTTGCTTTTAGCTGGTGCTAAGGATGACACTATTGATAACAGTGTTTTATATTTCCGAATTGTTTCTTCAATCTTAGTCTTTAACTATATTCGTTTAATCATAACTTCGGCCTTACGAGCATGTGGCAACACAAAAACTACCCTAGTTACAAATTTAATTGCCAATTTAATCAATGTCTTTCTTAATTATTGTTTGATTAGTGGTAATTTAGGCTTCCCTGCTCTAGGAATAAAGGGTGCCGCTATCGCTACTATTATTGGCAACTTCGTTGCCTTTGCTATTTCTATTTTTGCGATTTATAATCGCCCTAATCAATTTTTATCAGTCAAATTAACTGATAATTGGCGCTTGGATAAAGTTAGTTGTGGGCAAATATACCGCATAAGTTCCAGTGCTTTTGTTGAGCAGTTAGGAATGCGAATTGGTTTTTTTATTAGTGCCAAAATTGTTAACAACTTGGGAACAGAAGCGGTCGCTGTTAATGCGATTATTCAAAGCATCATTAGTTTAAGTTTTAATATAACTGATGGTTTTGCTATTGGGGCCGCAGGCCTTGTTGGCAAAAGCCTCGGTGAAGAAAAAGAGGAATTAGCTTTTGCTTATGGTCGAATGTCACAAATCATAAGTTTCTGTTTGGGAGGGATAATGTTTACTTTTGTTGTTCTCTCGAGAACTTGGCTCGCAGCTTTATTTTCCCGAGAACCAGCAACAATTAAAGCCGCTAGTGATATGATAATTTTTGCTGCCTTAGTTATTTTCCCCCAAAGCTTGCAATGGGTAACAACAGGAATTTTGCGTGGAGCTGGTGATACTAAATATACGGCCAGCAGCTCACTAATTAGCGTGATGGTCGTTCGCCCGGTGCTTTCATATTCCTTTTGTTATATTTTAGGATTTGGTTTAATTGGCTCATGGATGGGAATGTTTATCGACCAAATAGTTCGGTTTTCGCTTAATAATGTTCGCTTTGTAAATTTGAAATGGATAAGAATAAAAATATAACTAAAAAAGCACTAACTACATTTTACGTAGGTTAGTGCTTTTTATGATACTTTTTCTTTTTTCGACAATGTTGCTTTTTTGATCAATTGATAGAACTTTGATTCTTTATCTTGCAATAAATCTGAATACTTACCATATTCAATAACTTTTCCGTTAGCAATAATCAATAGCTTATCGCAAAGATTTAAATTATAGACTTTATCTGTCATCATGATAACAATCTTATTTTTAAGTTTAAAAACTTCATTAATAAGTTGATTCTCGGTACTAACATTAAATAATTTTGTCGCATCATCTAATAAATATATTTTTGAATCTTTATAAAAAGCATTAGCAAAAACTATTCTTTGGATAGTATCTTTACTTATCAAAGTTGTCGTCTGGTCAATGAGACTCCGATCTTTATTCGGTAGTTCGCTAATGATTTCTTTAAGACCGCTACGGTTTAGTGCATCATTGTATTTATACTCATCAAAATTCTCGGGATAAATAATGTTTTCCATAATTGTTCCCGGAAAAACAGTTGATTCAGCGTAAATAGGAGTAATTAAATCCCGTAGGTAGCGCGTGTTCAACTTTAAAATATCACAATTATTAATTGATATTGAACCTCTTGTTGGTTTAGTAAGTTTCGTTATCATCTCAAGAATTAACTGTTTCGAGGTGCTGTCATCTGATAATATTCCCAGTCTCTCGCCTCTTTTTAATTCAAAACTAACCTTATCAATTAAAATATTTTTCTTATCAATGGCATAGTCAACATCAATGAACTTAAAGCTATGGATATCTTCAAGACTATTAATTGGTTCTGACTTAACTTCCGTCTTTAAGCCATATAACAAATCTAACTCCAAATGAGCATCGCTAACAACACTCAAAGAAATATAATTATTCATTGTTGCTTTAAAAATGGCATAAACTAAGGGAATAAAGACAATATAAATTATCATCGTTCCGACTGTAATACCAAAACTGGCATCCCTTGATAACCAACTTCCTATACCAAGAACAATTGAAAAGATAATTCCTACAAATAAATCTTGAAACTTAACTCGTGATTCATTATCAAGCAAATCTAAATCAAGATTGCTTTTGGCATATTTATCGGTCCATTCATCAAATTTTTCCTTTTCATAGTTAACTCCATTAAACAATTTTATATCCTTAATATACGCTAATGAGTCTTTAATAATATCATTTGCTTCAGCAACTGTCTTTTGTTCGGCAATTTCAATATTAATAACATGATTCTCTAGGGCTTTTATCAAGATATAAAATAGTATTAACGAGGCATAAACTATTAATCCTAAAATAGGGGCGATAAACATCATCGCGATAAATATTGCTCCTAAATGTAAAATGCGATCTAATAACTTAACTAAATTATTTTTAAAATAATCATTACTAATTACTCGGGAATTCGCAACAATATTAGTTATTGCTGTTGTAACGTTATCCTTCGATAACTCGGCCATTTCAGCTTCTAAAACCGATGTATAAGCTTTATTAGCCAATTTACTAAAGATGAAACTATTCAATTGGGAAATTTGGCGTTTTTTTATAATACTAAAAGCAAAAGCCAAGATAATTGCGAGGACAAAAAGAGTCATCCTAAGCGCCAATTTACTTGCTTCTCCATCAACAATAACTATTTCTAAAATTTGTTTTAAGAGAATGACCATAAAGATCTCACAAAGAATAATAAAAGTAGCAGTTAAAAAGAGACTGATTACTTTTTTTATTTTGTTTGATAGGACTTGTGAGATTAAACTTTTTGTATCCATAATCATCCTCCTTGTTACAT
>DATESD010000098.1:0-9985 GCA_035270985.1 Bacilli bacterium
AGCAATCGCCTTCATCTCTAGAGCATCACTAATAATTAATCCTTTAAAGCCTAAGTCTTCCCGTAGTAAGCCTGTAATAACTTTTTTGGATAGCGTAGCCGGAAGTTGATTTTCTTCTAAAGCCTTAAAGAAAATATGGGCAGGCATGATTGCTTTTACTTCATTGATGACTTTTTTAAAAGGCACCAGCTCTATAGCCTCTATCTGCTGGCGATTATGACTAATGCTCGGAAGCCCAAAATGGCTATCAACATTAGTATCTCCATGCCCGGGAAAGTGCTTAGCCGTTGCAACCATACCTGTTGATTGCAAGCCGCGAATAAAATCAAGACCATATTGGGCCACAACAACTGGATCATCGGAATAACTTCGCACACCAATAACCGGATTGTTGGGGTTATTATTAACGTCAAGCGAGGGAGCAAAATCAAGATTAATTCCTAAAGCAAATAATTCTTCGCCCATTAACCGCCCAACTTCATAAGCATATGCTAATTTTGTTGCCCCTAGTGTCATATTGCCAGGAAAAAAAGTCGCTTCCCTAACGATTCTTGTCACCATTCCCCCCTCTTGGGTAATCGCCATAAACGGTAATATCGCCGAGTTCTTAACAACCTCAGAATATAATTTAAAACACAAATCATGAAATTGCTTTATGTTTTGGAAGTTCCTTGTCAGTAAAACAATATTCCCTAACTTATATTCCTCAATTAAATATTTTATCTTGTCATCATATTCATAGCCAACAAAACCAGCAATTAATAATTGCCCTACTTTTTCTTTAAGTGTCATTTCAGCTATTTTTTGATTCATAATTGCTAATCTCCTAGTATAACAAATATTTTTTTCTAATTTTAATAAATTCTTCGGTATCTTTATCAATTATCGCAAATTGTTCGGCCAGCGAATATTTGTTCTCTTTAATATAATCACAACCGGTATTTAATTCTAGCATCGACGGCTTCCCTGGAGTATATGGGGCGTTAACAGTAAAGTCTGTTGGGTACATTTTACGAATCGCGTCTAGTAAAGCCCAGCCAACTTTTACTGGTGTAAACTCCGTGCGATCCAAAACATATAATTCAACTCCGTTACACATCTCACCTTTATATTTAAAAGCCACTGGATTAAAATGAATTGGCCGGAAATAAATCCCCTTAAAGTTAAGAGCATTCATTTTCTCAGCTAAATCCTCAGCGTTTATATAAGGAGCCCCAATAATTTTAAACGGTAAAGTAGTACCTCGTCCTTCAGCGACATTTGTTCCTTCAAAAATACAAGTAGAATTATAGTATAAAGCAATTTCTGGAGTGGGAATATTTGGTGATGGCATAATCCATAAACAATCAGTTTCAGTAAAATATTGTTCGCGATTATAATTTTCCATCGGAATTACGACTAAATCGCAATTAATACCGTACTCTTTATTAAAAAGTAATGCTAACTCGCCAATTGTCATTCCTGGTCGCTGAACAATCGGATAGTATCCAATAAAAGAGCGATATTTTAGGTCGAGGATATTCCCTTCAACATCGAGGCCATTCAACGGATTCGGTCGATCAAAAACAACAAACTTTTTGTTTTTCTCCTTGCAAGCCATCATCGTATAAGCCATCGTATAAATAAAAGTGTAAAAACGGGATCCGACATCTTGAATATCAATACAAACAAGATCAAGATTATTCATCATTTCGTCACTTGGTCGCCTTGTTGCCCCATAAAGACTATGAACAATAATCCCCGTTTTATCGTCCACATAAGCATCTAATTTAGCCCCAGCATCCATATTCCCTCTAACACCATGTTCCGGTGAAAATAGCGCCGTTAGTTTTACTTTCTCATTAAGAATATCAATAGTTGATTTAAAATTACGGTCAATTCCGGTTGGATTTGTTATTAACCCTACATTCTTTCCGGAAAATAAATGCAAATAATCATCCAGTCTTTCGATACCTAATTTAATCATAATCTTCTCCTTTTTCAAACTTATCTTCTTCATCTTTAATAACCCCTGAGTTATTAACTAATTGCCAATAATCTTTTCTTGTTAGGAAATACATCGCGTATGTTGGGAGGCTTAAACCGACTAGCATCCAAAACGGGATTAACCAATTTACTAAAACAACAATAAGCAATGGAGCGATTATCAAAACAACAAATAACAATGTTTTTAAAATATGCTTGAATGTCATTATTAACGTAAACTTCATAAGCGTTTTTGTTCTCATCCGAAAATATCCGTTTGTCATTGGTAAATTTAAAAAGCATAAAAAGATTGCAACATTTACAAATAGCAATATCGTATACCCAATTTGGTATACTGCGATAATAAAGGTTATTTCTATTTCTTCGCCACCGATTATTCCGTTATAAAAATACATTGAAAAAGACGTTAAAATTACGATTGGAAAAATAATTAGTTCAGCTTTGTATAAGCTCTTAAAATTATCCCACAGCTGGATAAAGTATATGGATAATGTTGAAGACTCTTTTTCTTCTTTATATAGTTTAATGCAAGAAAAAATTGTGCAGTAGCTAGGGATAAACACAAATATCCCGAGCAATATTCCAAATATCATCAGCATCCCGGCAAAAACCCCTTCTTTTAAATAGTAAAACCCCAAAAAAGGACCAGCGAAAGCTAAGCAAACGATGATGATTGTTAATAAATTCCAAATTATTAATTTAAGAAATACATCGAAAAACTGATACAATTTCCCGTTGGTATATTTTTCTATATCCATTTTTACCCGCCATTATTTTTTTCACAATTATTTCATATTATAGCACATTTTATGATTAATAACAATAAATCTGCAAACTAAATGAGACAATAAAGAAAAAAGCCTTTTAAAGTGCTTTTTCTGCACCTCTAAAAGGCTTATTTTATTTTAGTTATTTAAGAAGCAAAGATAGATATGAACAGCCCTTCGTAAGCTACCATATCGGCATCCATAGTCGCATCATAATCGTTGCCGCTCATCACTATTTGGCCAATGTTCGTTGGCATTGGTGAGCCCGATGTACTCATGTAGAAACCATGAACTGCATCATAGAAAACATTTGAAGCTGTAAAGAACATTATACATTCTACAGAAGCTGGGTCATCTAACTTCGCCTCTGCTGCTGTTCGTTTCAATCCTTCAGCATCATATGCTGGATCGTTTTCATAATATTTCGCTGTTCTTAGGAATGTGTCATTCATTGCACGATAAACGTCTTCATACGTCATTCCTGTTTTATGGCCTGATTCTCTTTGCGAAGCCATCATAAATAGCGTTGTTCCTGTTTCTGATAATCTTGTTGCATCTAAGCTAACATCATCAGGTCGAGGCGCGGGAACATAACCATATTCGGTAGCTCCTACTCCCCACATATCGGCTGCCCATCGGCCAGCATCACGAATAAACCAATAACAACCAGAAGTCATAACAGCTTTTCCTTCTGTGAATGAACCGCTGCTTTCTGCCCAGGTATAAGCCTTATCAAATGATCCTGCCGTAGCCAAAGCTGCTAGAGTTGCCGCTGCTTCTTTTGGTCTCGGAGAATAAACATTGTTTTTTACTGCTTGAACGTCTAAAACTTTAACGCCGGCAGCGTTAGTCATACCAAGCCAGTAATAATATGGGTGACCTGCCAGAGCATACTCACCTGCTCCTAATAACGCTTGAACATCATTTGCCCATTTTGTGAATGCTGAATAAGTCCAATTTCCTTCATTAAAAATCTCAGCTGGCGATTTAACGTTTAATTTTTTAACCCAACCATAATTATAGAATAAACCAATATCAACGTAATTTCTTGTTTCGTCAATTCCTGTTGATAACGCATAAATTCTTTTCTTATAAGTAGCCGATGCTTTTTCGGAAATTTGCATCGCATTCTTACCCCATTTTGAATAATAATCTGTTGCATCGTGAGCCGAACCGGCTTGAGCAAATTGGAATAACCAGTTGCTGGAAACTATATAAAAATCTGACTGTGCTGCCCCAGCTTCTGATTGAGCATTTATCCAGTTAATACGCGTATCACCCCACGCAGCATCGTCTGGATAAGCAACTACTTGGATATTACAATTATACTCTTGTTTTACTTCTGTCCAAGCTTGTTGTTTAAATGTTTTATTTTGTTGGGTATATTCCTCCATAAATGGATCTATTGATGATAACGCTGAAGAAGCATTCATTATCTTAATTACATAGCCTTGCATATCAGGGTATGTGATCCCTACACTTGAATCAGGTGTTACTGTTACTTTTTGGTAATCACTTTGAACCGTTGGATCAGTAATAGAAACTGCATAAATATATGTTACACCAGCAGAAACACCGGTTACATAACCTTTGGCACTAACTGTAGCAACATCTTCTTTACGTGATTGCCAAGTTACGTTTTGATTTGCACCCTCGGGATATACTGTTGCACTAAATTGTAATTTATAACCTACCTCTACAGTATCGTTAGTATAAGAAAGAACGATGCTTGTCGGTTTTACATTTGGATCATCAGGATCTTCAGTACTAGCTGGCGTAACAGTCACTACTTTAGTCGCCTTTATCGCAACATTTTCCTTTGATGTTGCTGTTATTGTTGCTGTACCTTCAGCTACTCCCGTAATTTTACCATTTGCATCAATTGTTGCAATCGCAACGTCGCTTGATTCAAAGGTTACTTCATTACTCGCTCCTTTTGGTAAAGCATTAACGCCTTGTGTTATTGTCTTGCCTACTTCTACCTCACTTCGTCCACTTAGAGTAAGCGACTCGACATCAACGTGAACAGCGCTTACGGTTATGTCTAGCGTTGCTTTAATACTACTTTTCGCTTTAGCCGTAACAGTTACAGTTGCTGTACCTGCCGTTAAGGCTGTTAGCCCTCCAGCCGAATCTACTCTTAATACCGCTTCGTTACTTGATTTCCAAGTTACACTTTGGTTAGTTGTGTTACTTGGCGTAATTGTGATTGTTAATGTTTTTGTCTCACCAACATCCATTGCAGCAATACCGTTTGTTATCGCAATAGCCGAAGGTAATACGTCTTCTACTACCGGATCTTCTTTATCCGGTTCTTCCACAACTGGGTCACCACAACCGATAAAAACGAACATTAGTGTTAGTGTTAGCAAAAATGCTATCCATTTCTTCATTTAAATCCTCCTTGTTTTATTTTATAGTTAATTTCATTTAGAAATTTCACTTATACCCATTAATTTTACCATAAACTTTTTAAAAAAACAATGTTATATAATATTAAGATAATATATGTTGTAATTTTATAACAAAAAAGTACTGCTTATTTCTAAGCAATACTTATTTTATTCGATAACTTTAAGAAGCAAAGACAGATATGAACAAACTATCATAAGCAGGCATGTCTGCGTTAATCTCCGCATCATAATCATTTCCTGAAAAGACAATGTTTCTCACATTAGTTGGCATTGGTGATGTGGCAATACTCATATAGAAGCCATGAACTGCATCATAGAAAACATTCGCAGCTGTGAAGTACATTATACATTCAACTGATGCTGGATCATCTAACTTCGCTTCAGCTGCTGTTCTCTTCAAGCCTTCAGCATCATATGCTGGGTCATTTTCATAATATTTAGCCGTTCTTAAGAATGTGTCATTCATTGCGCGATAGACATCTTCATATGACATTCCTGTTTTATGCCCAGAATCTCTTTGCGCAGCCATCATATATAATATTGTTCCTGTTTCAGAGAATCTTGTTTTATCTAAACTAACATCGTCTGGTCTAGGGAAAGGAACAAATCCATATTCCGTATTTCCTGCACCCCACATGTCAATTGGCCATCTTCCTGTATCATGAAGGAACCACCAACTACCAGTACACATAACAGCTTTTTGATCATGGAAGAAACCACCTGTTTCTTCCCAAGTTCCTGTTAAGTCAAATGAACCAGCAACAGCTAAACTGCGGAGCAAAGCCGCCGCTTCGCGAGGTCGAGCGGTCATTATATTATTCTTTACTGATTGAACATCAGCTAGTTTTACACCAGCGGCATTAGACATACCTAGCCAGTAATAATATGGATGACCAGTAAGAGCAAATTCACCCGTCGCAAGTAATGGTTGAACACTGTTAACCCATTGGGTAAATGCTGTATAAGTCCAGTTTCCTTCATTAAAAATTTCAGCTGGAGATTTAACGTTTAATTTCTTAACCCAGCCATAATTATAGAATAAGCCGATGTCAACATAGTTTTTGCCTTCATCCATTCCGGTTGACAAAGCATAAATGTTCTTCTTATAAGTAGCAGATGCTTTTTCCGAAATCTGCATCGCATTCTTACCCCATTTTGAATAATAAGTTGTTACATCATGAGCTGAACCGGCTTGAGCAAATTGGAATAACCAGTTACTGGAAACAATATAATAATCGGCCTGGGCTGAGCCAGCTTGAGCTTGATTATTAATCCAATTAATACGATCTGGTCCCCAAGGAGCTTCATCAGGATAAGCAACTACTTGAATATTACAATTATATTCTTGTTTTATTTCTGTCCAAGCTTGTTGTTTAAACGTTTTATTTTGTTGTGTATAATCATCTAAGAAAGGATCAATTGTATTTAATGCTGAAGAAGCATTCATAATTATAATTTTGTATCCTTGCATATCGGGATATGTAATCCCTACATTTGAATCAGGAGTTACTGTTACTTTTTGATAATCACTTTGAATTGTTGGATCAGCAACAGAAACTGCATAAATATAAGTCACTCCGGCTGCAACACCAGTTACATAACCTTTTGCACTGACTGTCGCAAATTCTTCTTTACGTGAAACCCATGTTACGTTTTGATCAGCACCTTCAGGATATACTGTTGCGCTAAATTGTAATTTCCATCCAACTTCGACAGTATCATTAGTATAAGAAAGTATAATACTCGTTGGTTTTATTGCTGGATCTTCGGGATCTTCAACATTAGCCGCTTTTACGACTATTGCTTTAGTTGCTGTTATCGCAACATTTTCTTTTGATGTTACTGTTATTGTTACTGTGCCTTCAGTTACTCCGGTAACTTTGCCATTAGCATCAACCGTTGCCTTCGCCACGTCGCTTGAAGCAAATGTTACTTCAGCGTTAGCGCCATTTGGTAGTACAGCTGTTGTTAGTGTTATTGATTTTCCCACTTCAACTTCTGCTTTACCACTAATAGCAATTGAAGCTACATCAATGTGAACGGCGCTTACCGTTACTTCTAATGTTGCCTTAACGCTACTTTTTGCTTTTGAGGTCACGGTTATTGTTGCCGTACCAGCCGCTAGAGCCGTTAAGCCACCAGCTGAATCTACTCTTACTACTGCTTCGTTACTTGACTTCCAAGTTACACCTTTATTAGTTGTCGTACTTGGAGTAATTTCAATCGTTAATGCTTTCGTATCGCCAACACTCATTGTTGCAACTCCATTTGTTATCGCAATCGCTGAAGGCAATACATCTTGTACTATTGGATCTTCTTCAACGGGGTCTTCTTCAACTGGTTCTTTACAGCCGACGAAAACGAACATTAGTGTTAGTGTTAATAAAAATGCTATCCATTTTTTCATTTCATTCCTCCTAGAAATGTAGAATAATAAAAAGTTTAACGCTTTTGAGTTTCGCTCTTTTTATACCTTATAATTTTATCATAATGAAAACGATTTAACAAGATTTTTCTCATCTTATAAACAAAAATAAAAAGTGTCACCTTTTAAAAAGGTGACACTCAGACTGTTGACAAAGTAAGTCAATGGTCTTTTATTTTACTCTGGAAAAAGGAAGTGATTTTTGGTATAATATAAATAGATAGTGAGGAAGCATTATGTACTATGAAAAACCAAAAAGCAAGATATATTTTGATCGAAATCAATTAGAAATGATAACTTTAGATGAACTAGTTCCTAATGATCATCTAGTAAAGAAAATAGAAAAAGCAATTAACTTTGAATTCATTCATAATCTAACGAAAGAATACTACTCTTTAGAAAATGGACGACCATGCCTTGATACAGTGATTTTATTTAAACTGGTTTTACTTAACTTTTTGTTTGGTAAAAATAGTATGCGAGCAACTTGTGAGGAAGCTAGTGTTAATAATGCCTATCGCTGGTTTTTAGGAATATCACTAACTGAAAAAGTACCTAACTACTCAACCTTCTCCCAAAACTATATTAGAAGATATCAAGATACTGAAGTATTCAAGAAAATATTTACTAGAATCGTTACCCAAATCATTGAAATGGATTTAATTGATCCCTCCGTTATCTTTGTTGATGGGACCCACATAAAAGCCAGTGCTAATAAACACAAAGCTATCAAAAAAGAAGTCAAAGTTGTTTTTGATAAATATCAAAAAGAAATGAATAAGGAGGTAGATGAGTTTAGGGAACTTAATGGTCGCGATAAATGGCATGATGATGATAATGATGATAATACTACTATTGATGAAGAAACAGGGGAAATAACGAAAGAAGAAAAAGAAACAGTCAAAGAAATAACAGTATCTAAAGTAGATGAAGGCTGTGGGATGTTTGTAAAGGGAGAACATGAAAGGCAGTTTGCTTATGTCGACCAAGTAGCTTGTGATAAGAATGGTTGGATATTAGGTCATTCAACGAATCCAGGCAATATGCACGATTCAAAAGCCTTCTTACCATTTTTTGAAGAAGTAATCCTTCCTTATCAACCCCGTATTATCTGTGCTGATGCTGGATATTTAACAGGACTAATAGCCAAGAATGTTCAATACCAAGGAATAAAACTACTAACACCATATATGGCACCAAAAGGAATTAGAACCATAATGGGAAAGAAGAATTTTCAGTACCAAATGGAGATAGATGCTTATCAATGTCCAAACAAGAAAATATTAGAACCCGTGAACATCACCAAAGATGGGAACATTCAATATACAATTACTAAAAAAGAGTGTGGAGAATGTCCGTATAAAAGAGAGTGTTTAAAGAATTACAATACTAAAATAATAACAAGACCTCTATATTCTGACTGTGTAGAGTTGGCCAAAGAATATCGTTTGTCTGAAGAAGGCAAAGACCTCTATAAATTAAGGAAAGAAACCATTGAAAGAATCTTTGCCCAGGGAAAAGAATATCATGGGTTAAGATTTACAAGGTTTAGAGGATTAAAAAAGAATCGGTACATCAGGTACCTTCTTTATGCATGCCTAAACATCAAAAAATTAGCTCTCTTAATGAGTAAGAGAGCTAATACATACGAATACCAATTGATATAGAGCATTTTAGATGCTCTTTTTTTATTTGAAAAGCAAAAAAACTATGAAAATGAAATTCTTCATCATCATAGTTGATTATATTGTTTGAAAGCCTTTTTTTGAAAGAGCTTTGTCAACAGTCTGACTACATGAATATGTAGTTTTTTATTAGGAGTAATATATGAAGATAATATATGGAGGGGCCTTTAATCCCCCAACAAAAGCTCATTATGAGATAGCAAAATATATAATTGATAAATATGAAGGCTGTGAATTTGTTTTTATGCCTGCTGGTAATGTTTATAATAAACCTGGACTTGAGAAGGATACTGATCGTTTGGAAATGTTAAAGCTAATTTGTGATAAACTAAACAATAAAGCTACTATTTCAACATTCGAATTTGATCAAAAAGTGTTCTGTGGAACATATTGCACTATGGAGAAGTTTGAGGGAGCTTATTTTTTGGGGCTGATAATTTAGCGGATATTAAAAAGTGGATTAAATATCCAGAAGTTGTCTACAAGAATAAATTTATTGTTATGCTTAGAAATAATTTTGATATTGAAAAGATCTTTGAAGAGAATGAAATATTTATAAGTACAAGAATATGTTTATGAAATAGTAAGATAACTATATTGTATTTTCTATTGTTTTATCTTATAATAGAGATATAAATATGATATAGGAGGGTTGATCTGATATGCTAGGAGCAGTAGTTGGAGATATTGTAGGCTCACGTTTTGAAT
>DATESD010000099.1:0-4903 GCA_035270985.1 Bacilli bacterium
TTTAATTTCGATTGGAGTAGCGACACAATCTTGCGGGCTAAATGGCGGTCACAGTCTCCGATAGGAGAAGATGCAACAGAGGGGATAGTATATGAACTTAGTGGGAATACTTATCTTGTTAAATCATATTCGGGAAGCGCAGCAACAGTAAACATACCGGCTACTTATAATAATAAAAGTATCACAAGTATCGGGGAATATGCATTTTCTAATAATGTTATACTAACGAATATTACCTTACCAAGTGGTATCACAAGCATTGAAAAAAGTGCCTTTTTTGGTTGTAAAGGGCTAACAAGTTTTATTGTTCCGAGCAGTATCACAAATATCGGCGATTACGCATTTTATGATTGCACAGGTATTAAAAGCATTATCTTATATGAAGGGCTAACGAGAATAGGATTTTCAGCGTTTCATAATTGCACAGGACTAACAAGCATAGTTCTTCCTAAGAGTCTAAAAAACATAGAACAAGATGCCTTTTCTGGTTGCACAGCTTTAACAAGCATTACAATCCAAAGTAATATCACGAGTATCGAAAACGGAACTTTTAATGGTTGCACATCTTTAATAAGCATTGCCATTCCTAATGGTGTTACAAAGATCGGAGATGGTGCTTTTGGTAATTGTACAAAATTAACAACTGTTGCTCTTTCAATAAAACCAAGCGTTTTAACAAGTATTGGGAATTGGGCATTTCAAAATTGTACAAGTCTAACAGGAATTACACTTCCGGGTAGTTTACAAACGATTGGGGAAGGAGTCTTTTATGGGTGTACAGGTCTAGCTAGTATTACAATCCCAGGCAATGTCGCCTTGATAAGCGGTTGGGCTTTTTATGGTTGTACAAGTTTATCCCAGGTTGATCTTCCGGTTAGTGTCACAAGAATAGGAAACTGTAGTTTTCAAGATTGTGTGTATTTAAAGAAAATCATAATTCCACAAAGTGTTGGTGGAATGGGTGACAGTGCTTTTAAAGGTTGTACATCGTTAACAATTTATTGCGAAAGATCTTCGGATAACGTTAGTTGGAATCCTAATTGGAATATTTCAAATTGCCCTGTTGTTTGGGATTATGTTATATAAGCATCTATAAAAAACAAAAAAAGAGCCTTCTATGTGGTTTATCCTTAGAGGGCTCTTTTTAAATAGGTGTCTATCTTGGAAATTTGTAGTGTTTTACCGGAAGCCTTTTTTTCTTTAAGGGAAAAAATATTAACACACAATTTGTAAATATTGTTTTTAATTATTAGATAATTATGGTATAATAAACAAAGAAAAACAAAAGTAAAAGTGAGGAAAGACAAATGAATAAAATAGTAATAAAAAGCCAATATTCGAAAAAGGTGCATCTTGCATTTTATAAATTCCATATGTTCCGAAAATCAACGAAAATATATTTTATTATGTTGATAGGAGTGTTTACGCTATATCTAGCGATTAAATACTCAACATCAGCAGAAATGGATCCGACTAATTTGATGATTATTTGGGCTTTAGCGGCCTTTTCTATTTTGTTGACACCGGTTATTATGATGACAAGAACAGGAACAATTGTTCGTCAAGAAGCAAAAGAGCGTCTTGAGACAGTTGAATTATTAGAAATAACGAAAGATCGAATTTTACGAAAAGTAGAAAATGCTGGTAGTGTAGTTACTGGATGGTATAACATTAATAGTGTTTATGAAACAAAAGATGCCTTTTATTTTTACTTGTCAGCAGAACAAGGTTTAGTTCTTGTTAAAAAAGATATTATAACTGGTGACGTTGATTCACTAAGAGAAATGATTACTAAAAATTTAAAACCAAACAAAAAAGGAAAGATTCCTTTTAAAAAATATTTTAAGGAAAAGAAATAATGATTAACATTACTGATTATAAAAACTACTATCAAGACAACAATGACTTTTTTCTTTTGTTAATTGAAAAACAATCATTGGTTTACGACCGTTTAAGTGATGTTTTTAAAGTCCTGGGTTTTATTGAAATGATGGTTGATATGTCTAAAAAAATTGACGATGAATTAGAAGTTATTTTCGAAACGGGCTTTAGTTATTTCCACGAACAAATCGAACAAATAAAAATATATTTTAAAGATTATTTTAAGGGCAATTTTACAAAATTTGCGAGTTATTCTCAATTAATTAATTATAGTTTGTATTTAGATGACTTAACTGAAGCTTTGCAAGAAAAAGGAATGTTAAATAAAGAGTCTAAAGAGGCAATTACAGCGATAGGACAAGAAATAGAAAATATTTTGATTAAACATGGAAAGTATAGCCTTGAAGATATCGATAGATATGATCTTATTCTTCAAGGAGTTGTTGATTGCTCGGCGCCACTATATACGACTCAAGAAATATATGCGATGATTGTTGAAGAACTAGACTTATAAAAAAAACCTCATTTTGAGGTTTTTTATTTATTTCGCATATGAGGGAATAAAATAACATCCCTAATTGAGTCAATTTGACCTAATAACATAACAGTACGATCAATTCCGATTCCCAAGCCGCCAGTAGGTGGTAATCCGTATTCAAGAGCTTCAACATAATCAGTATCCATTTCATTTGCTTCATCATTGCCAAGAGCTTTTTCTTTTAGCTGATTTACAAATCTTTCTCTTTGATCGATAGGATCATTTAATTCACTAAAGGCATTAGCATATTCTTTTTTATTGATGAACAGTTCAAATCGATCAGTGAATCGTGGATCTTTACTCTTTTTTGCTAATGGACTTATTTCTAGCGGATGGCCAAAAATAAAGGTTGGTTGAATCAAAGTTTCTTCAACATATTTTTCAAAGAATAAGTTGATGATATGACCATAAGATTGTTGATGCTTACCAACAACTATGTCATGGTTTTTAGCTAATTTTAAAGCTTCATCAAGATTATCGATGGCAAAGAAGTCAATACTAGTTAAATCTTTAATGGCATCAACCATATGGATTCTTTTGAATGGCTCCCCAATATGAATTATATTGTTTTGGTATTCGATATCAGTTTTACCTAAAACAGATTGGCTAATCGTTTGGAAGCACTCTTCAATTAAATCCATCATGCCTTCCATATCTGAATAAGCTAAATAAGCTTCGATAGTTGTAAATTCAGGATTGTGGGTCGAATCCATACCTTCATTACGGAACAAGCGACCGATTTCATAAACGGCTTCCATACCGCCAACAATTAATCTTTTAAGGGGTAATTCAGTAGCAATGCGTAAATAGAAATCCATATCTAACGCATTATGATGCGTTGTGAAAGGGCGAGCATTAGCTCCACCTAGTATCGGTTGCAATACTGGTGTTTCCACTTCAACAAAACCTTTACTATCAAAGAAGTTTTGAAAAGCACGAATGATTTTTGGTCGTAAAAAAGCAATTCTTTTCGCTTCATCGTTGACGATTAAATCAACATAGCGGTGACGTCTAGCTTCTTCGCGGTCTTGTAAACCGTGGAATTTTTCTGGTAACGGGCGTAAAGCTTTGGTAAGATGGGTATATTTGCTAGCTTTGATTGTTATTTCTCCGGTATCGGTTCGAATAACTTGACCTTCGATACCAACGATATCGCCGATATCACCTTTTTTAAAAACTTCATATTCTATTTCAGTTAACTGATCACTACGAACATAAATTTGTAATTGACCAAATTTATCTTGGATATGCATGAAGCCGACTTTGCCTTTATAGCGTTTAGTCATGATTCTTCCGGCAACTATTGCGAAAGTATGGAGCTCTAATAATTCTTCTTTAGTCATAGCTGCATATTTTGTTTGTAGTTCTAAAGAGTTTGCTGTACGCGTAAAAGCACTGCCAAAAGGATCAACGCCCATTTCACGGAGCATGTCTACTTTTTCGCGGCGGACGATTTCTTGATCATTTAAAATTAATTCATCTATCATTAAGATTCACCTCTTATTTCTTTTTTTATAGTATAACATAAAAAGAATAATTTACAAATGATTATAAATTATTCTTCAACATATGGATATAGTAAACTTGTTATTTTACAGTAGCCATCAAGGGATATATGCAGCCCCTCAACAGTAAATTCTTTTTTAAGACGGTTTTCATCATCGAGTAAATGAGGGAAGATGTCAATATATGTAATATTCGTTTCCTCTGCATAAGCGACTAGTGCACAGTTGATTGTTTCAATATCGCTTTGCTTGCGGCGACCAACAATTATTTTGCTAAGCGGTGAGGCTTTGGCGTTTATTGGATATAAAGAAAGCAAATAAAGTTTTGTTTGGGGAAGTTCTGTTTTTACCTTAGAAATAATCTTCTTAATATTGTTAATAATGTAGAGAGGCTTTTTGTTCTCCCCTAAGTCATTTGTGCCAATTTGTAAGAAAATCTTTTTTGGCTTCATCATTATTACATTTGAATCTAGCCGTCTTAAGATTCCGGCCGTAGTATCGCCGGCAATGCCGCGATTGTAAACATTAAAATCCCGCAAGAACTCATCGGTGCGATAAAATTCAGTTAGTGAGTCGCCTAAAAAAACGATGCTATCGCCTTCTATCTCGCGGTTTAGGAGTTCGTAATATTCTTTTTTGTCCGCTTTACTATTTTTCATGTATTTTAGGAAAGCATGCAAAAAGATGCTAATCAATACAATGTTAGCAATGAAAAGTCCAATTAAAACATAAAACATTATTGTTTCAAAATTAGTCATAGGAAACCTCTAAAATAATTATACCATATTTGCTAAACAAACTGAATTAAAAGTTTATTTTTAAATCGAATTGTGGTATAATTTTAAAAAGAATGAGAATTGGTGATTTTATGGAATTGATTATAACTAGTGCTATCTTAGGAACAGGAATCCTCCTGTTGGGGATTTTCACTTTTATTAATAATAAAAAGAATAATGAAAAAATAAGTGAACATTTATTG
>DATESD010000100.1:0-2606 GCA_035270985.1 Bacilli bacterium
ACATGACAAAGAAAACAGCAAAAATTATTTGGGTAACGAGCCCACCTAACTTTTAAAAAGGATATCTAATATGAAAAATAAAAATGTGATTATTGAGTTAATTGATGTTTCAAAAAAATTTGATGGCAACACTGTCGTTGATGATTTTAATTTATACGTAAAAAAAGGGGAGTTCATTACTTTTTTAGGTCCTTCGGGGTGCGGTAAAACGACAACTCTAAGAATGATTGCGGGCTTTGAAATGCCAACGACGGGAAAGATTTTATTAAATGGTGAAGATATTACTTCTTTGCCACCGTTTAGAAGACCGGTAAACACCGTTTTCCAGCGCTATGCCCTATTCCCTCATTATGATGTTTATGATAATGTCGCTTTTGGTTTAAAGATGAAAAAGATTACGGACATGGTAGTAAACAAAAAAGGGGAAACAAAAGAAATCACCAGGAAATTAACCGTTGAAGAGATTGATGAGAAAGTAACTAAGGCTTTAAAGATTGTTGATTTAGAAGAGTTTGAATCGCGAGATATCTCAACACTATCTGGTGGTCAACAACAGCGCGTCGCGATTGCCCGGGCAATTGTCAACGAACCTGAGATTTTGCTTTTGGACGAGCCTTTAGGAGCGCTTGATTTAAAGATGCGCAAAGAAATGCAACTAGAATTAAAAGCGATGCATAAGAAATTAGGGATTACTTTTATTTATGTAACTCATGATCAAGAAGAAGCCTTAGCGATGTCTGATACTATCGTTGTTATGAATGATGGTCTAATCCAACAAATTGGGACACCAAGGGATATCTATAATGAACCTAAAAATGCTTTTGTTGCGGACTTCATTGGCGAAAGCAATTTATATAACGCGACAATTACCGATGAAAAAAAGGTAATGTTTATTAATAATGTCTTTGAAATGGTCGATGATTTTGAAAAAAACGAAAAAGTTGACGTCATTATTCGTCCAGAAGATATTTCCTTACGAGAAAAAGACAAAGGCATGGCTAACGGGAAAATAGTTAGTAAGATTTTTAAAGGTGTTTACTTTGAATACATTATGCTTGTTGGTAAGAATGAAGTTATTATTCATGACACCAAAGAGCACGATATTAATCAAATAATGAGTATCTATATTAAACCATTTGATATACACATTATGAAAAAAGACTTTGTGACTAATGTTTATGATGGATACATTACCAAAAACAATAAAGTTATTTTTGCTGAAGGAGAATTTGATTGTGATGTTACGCAATTAATACCGAATACAGCGCTTGATGAAGAGGGATATTTGGTTGATAATAAAGGCCTTAAATATGATTTAACGGATGCTAATGTTAAGGTTGAGGTTGGCTTTAAAGATATCGATATTAGTGATAATGAAGAAGATGGTGCTGTTGTTGGCCAAATTGTTTCAATAATTTATAAGGGCGACCATTATCAAGTAATCGTGAGAACGGAAGAGTATGATGATTTTATTATTGATAGTGATTATTTATGGAATGAATTTGATACAGTAAGTGTGGCGGTTCTTCCGGAGAATATTAAGATGGTTTTAAAACAAGAGGCGAAAAACTATGTCAAAGCTTAGATTTTCGCGGAAACAATTATCATTACCTTATGCGTTATTTTTGCTATTTTTTGTTGTCTTCCCCTTGCTTTTAATAATTTATTATGCCTTTACTGGTAATGACGGCAAACTGACGATAAATAATTTCGTGACATTCTTTAGTGATAATACAAAGTTAAGTGTTTTATTAATAAGTGCCTTAATTGGCCTTGGCAATACAGCGATTTGTTTGTTATTAGGCTATCCGGTAGCAATGATTCTCAGTAACAAAAAGTATAATATGAGTAAAATTGTGGTGATGTTTTTTATTATGCCGATGTGGATTAACTTTGTTTTACGAACAGCGGCAACAAGAGACTTATTATATTGGGTAGGAATTAACGGTGGCGAATATCCCTATTTAGCGACGATGATAGGGATGGTCTATAATTTTTTGCCATTTACAATTTTGCCCTTATATACGACGATGTTGAAAATGGATACTAGTTTGATTGAAGCCTCTTATGATTTAGGGGCGAATAAAACCCAAACGTTTGTTAAAACGATAATCCCAATGACAATGCCAGGAGTTATTAGTGCGGCAACGAT
The DNA here is from genome assembly GCA_035270985.1 of Bacilli bacterium. Classification (GTDB taxonomy): domain Bacteria; phylum Bacillota_I; class Bacilli_A; order ML615J-28; family CAG-698; genus JAAYBG01. Next base: position 2,153 of record DATESD010000100.1, read on the forward strand.
GGTTTTTATGCCGACTATGTCATCTTTTGTTATTAGTGATGTCATGGGAGAAAATAAGATCCAACTTATTGGTAATACTATTCAACTAAACTTTGAACAAGGTCAATGGCATAGTGGTAGTTTAATTGCCTTGATTATGTTAATAATAATTGGTGCCTCAATGCTGCTAACAAGAAATGTTAAGAAGCAAGATAATGTACGAGGTAGTTTATGGTAAAGAAAGTATTCGCAAAAATATACATTGTCATTATGCTTCTTTTTATGTATGCTCCCCTAATTGTTCTAGCAATCTTTAGTTTTACAAATACCCAAAACATTGGGACTTGGAACGGGTTTTCTTTTGATTTATATCGCTTGATGTTTAAGAACAAAGATATTATGGAAGCTTTATATAATACATTTATGGTCGCTGTTGCCTCAAGCATTGTTGCGACAATTCTTGGAACACTAGGAG
>DATESD010000101.1:0-5430 GCA_035270985.1 Bacilli bacterium
TAACATCTATCTTGAACTAGGTAATGCTAGTGATACTATTCAAAATGTTTTATCAGCCCTTGAAAAACCAGTTCTTGTTGCAGAACCTATTGTAGCTAACAAATTATCAATAGTTGATATTTTCAAAGCCGCTAAAAGCGTCATCATCGTTCCCGGATATGGAATGGCTGTCGCTCAAGCGCAACACCTTGTCAAGAAATTAGCTGATTATCTCCAAAAAAATGGAGCTAATGTAAAGTATGCCATTCACCCCGTTGCGGGTAGAATGCCAGGGCATATGAACGTGCTTTTGTGTGAAGCTAATGTTGATTATGAAGATTTATATGAAATGGATGATATAAATAAAGAGTTCGCAACAACCGATCTGGCAATCGTCATCGGGGCGAACGATGTTATGAATCCTGCTGCTCGTCACGCTGAAGGAACACCAATCTATGGCATGCCGATCCTAGACGTTGATAATTGTAAACAAGTTGTCATCTTCAATTACGATTTAAAACCAGGTTACGCCGGAGTTGAGAATCCCATCTACCAAAGAACAAGTAACATCTATCTTGAACTAGGTAATGCTAGTGATACTATTCAAAATGTTTTATCAGCCCTTGAAAAACCAGTTCTTGTTGCAGAACCTATTGTAGCTGACAAATTATCAATAGTTGATATTATCAAAGCCGCTAAAAGCGTCATCATCGTTCCCGGATATGGAATGGCTGTCGCTCAAGCGCAACACCTTGTCAAGAAATTAGCTGATTACTTGCAAAATAATGGAGCTAGTGTAAAGTATGCCATTCACCCCGTTGCGGGCAGAATGCCGGGGCATATGAATGTGCTTTTATGTGAAGCAAATGTGGATTATGAAGATTTATACGAAATGGATGATATAAATAAGGAGTTCGCAACAACCGATCTGGCAATCGTCATCGGGGCGAACGATGTTATGAATCCTGCTGCTCGTCACGCTGAAGGGACACCGATTTATGGCATGCCGATTCTAGACGTTGATAATTGCAAACAAGTTATCATCTTCAATTATGATTTAAAACCAGGCTACGCCGGAGTTGAGAATCCCATCTACCAAAGAACAAGTAATCTCTATCTTGAACTAGGGAATGCTAGTGATACCTTAACTAAGATTTTAGAAAAACTATAAAACAAATAAAAAGTTACCAATGTTATTAACGATAACAGTTGGTAACTTTTTTTATAGATACGCTTACTTTATTTATTTTTTTCTTTTAAAACTACAATGATTTCTGATAGTAGTTCTTCGGTTGTTGGTTTTGCCACAACAGGGGCAACTTCCTTCTTCTTTTCAACGTCAAAGTATTCCGGATGTTTCGCTTTTAATTCATTATATTGAATATTTCCTAATGAATCTTCTTTGGTGAATAGTTCAGGATTCTTTTTCTTTAATTTTTTAAGATACTTTATTTGTTGCCTTACAAAGCGAGTTTTAGCGCCATTAATAATTTTAAGAGTTACAAATAATGTTAAACCAATAATTAAGAAATCGATAATACTTTGAATAAAAGAACCATAACGTAACAAGACAGCTCCCTGGGTTACTAGACCGCCTTCAACAACTTCTTTCACCAAAATAATACTAGCCGTTTGTAAATTAAAATTAGCAATAACACCAATAACAGGCATAATTACATCATTAACCAAACTCTTAACTATTGCTTGGAAAGCAGTACCAATAACAATACCTATTGCTAAATCAATAATGCTTCCTTTACTAATGAAAGTACTGAATTCTTTGAGAAATTTTTTCATATCCGCGATTACCCCCTCTATATGATTATATTATGCCTTATAATAAAGTTTATTACAAGATTTTTTCATAAAACATTTTCCTTTCCGGAAGATTTTGTTATAATTACTTCAGGTGATTTTATGATAACAACTATTTGTTTAATTAGGCATGGACAAACCGATTGGAATGCTAGGAGCCTAGTTCAAGGGACAACTGATATTTTATTAAATGAATTGGGCATTAAACAAGCTAATGATACCGCCCTTTTTTTAGCCACCAATGACAATAACTGGGATGTTATTTTGTCATCCCCGCTGCTTAGAGCCTATGATACAGCTTTAATCATTGCGAAAAAATTAAATTATAACCAAGAAATAAAAACAAATCCTCTCTTTCGCGAAAGAGAGTTCGGGAGTGCTGAAGGCACTGTTCTTAATAAAGAAATGTACCAAGAAATTTTAAGTGAAACCGTTGCTGGCTTAGAAAGTTTACTAGATTTGCAAAAGCGAGGTATAAACGCCTTACTATCTATTGAGAAAACTTATCCCGGAAAAAGAATAATTATTACGACGCACTCCCAATTTATAAAAGGAATACTATCATTCTTAGATCCTAGTTTTGTCTTCACCTCATATTTAAAAAATAGTTCGCTAAATTATTTTGCAATAGAAAATGGCAAAATTAGCGTAATAAAATATAACATCACAAAATAAAAGAGAAGAAAAATCTTCTCTTTTTGCTTTTGTTATTTAAAAAATTATTCTAACCAATCATTAGCTTCTCTTGCCATTTTTAATTCGTCAGCCATAATATTTCTCACGACTGCGCTTAATTGATGAGTATTCATATCTTTGTATTCTTCATATTCTATAACGCGACATACTTTAAGGAAAATTTTTGTTCTGCGAAAAGGAAACCGTGATTTAACTTTATAAGCATTATCAATAATTGTCACAACAATTGGGGTATGTGATTTAACAGCTACCTTAAACAAGCCATCTCTAAATTCACCTAAGACTTTGCTTTTGCTTCTAGTTCCTTCCGGATAAGCACCGATGGGGAAGCCTTGTTCAATTCTTATGACACTTTTATTAATGGTGATGATCGCATTACGATTGTTTTTTCGGTCTAGGGGCAAATGCCCAGCTGAATTTAACCAGTTTCCCACCATTGGCAATCGCATAATACTGTCTTTCATAATATAAGTTAATTCCGGTCGTTTATACGAAGCAATCTGACAAATTGGATCAAGATTAGATTGATGATTACTAAGGAATAAAAAAACAGGGATATCTTTAAATAGTTCTTTACCAATAACTACTATTTTTAAGCGATACATTATTATTAAAAAGCGACAAGTGATATAAGTAATTGCTGTATAAACTTTGCGGGGTGGCCTTGTATCATTTTTAGGAATGAAAATAGCAAACAACCAGCATATTAAAAGATATAAGACAATATATCCGCAGGCAAAAACAACAAACATAATCATCGCTAGCCACCATGGCCACGCTAATAAAATAATTAATGAAATATCGGTTGCCAAAGCAAGCCCGATAAAAATTATTAATAATAACATTATTTCACCTTCTTATAAATACAGAATTTCAAATCTCCAACAATATTTTCTGAAATAATTTGATATTTACTGTAATCTATAGCCGGTAAGTAAACATCACCAGCGTAATCTTTATCGATATGAGTAATATATAGGCGATCAGCATACGGCAGAGCTAGGTTGTATATTTGTTTGCCACCAATAACAAAAATCTCTTCTTGATGTTCTTGTTGCAAAAAGCCAATTAAATCGTTAACAACTTCAACTCCGGGATAGCTAAATTCCGGATTTAAAGTAGCAACAATACTCTTGCGCTTTGGCAGTGGTTTATTAAGGCGGTCAACAATTGAGTAAAAAGTGTTCTCCCCCATTAAAACTGTTTTATTAAGTGTTTTTTCTTTAAAATACTTTAGATCTAAAGGATAATACCACGGAAGGTCATTTCCTTTACCGATTAAATTATTTCTCCCGATGGCAACTATTATTGAAATCATACTGATACTTCTCCTTTAATGCGCGGGTGAGGATTATAATCTTCGATAATAAAATCCGCAAATTTAAAATCATTAATATCGCTAATCTCACGAGCAATTCGCATTTTTGGTAATGGACGCGGCTCACGCGACAATTGCAGTTTTACTTGATCAAGATGATTTAGATAAATATGAGCATCCCCTGTAGTATGAACAAAATCTCCTAGTTCTAAACCACAGACATGAGCAACCATCATTGTTAGCAATGCATACGAAGCAATATTAAAAGGAATCCCTAAAAAAGCATCAGCGCTACGTTGATATAACTGACATGAAAGTTTATTATCTTGAACATAAAATTGGAATAGCAAATGACAAGGTGGAAGCGCCATATCTTCAATATAAGCCGCTTGCCAACTATTAACAATTAAACGCCTTGAGGTTGGATTCGTTTTGATTTCTTCAATTACCCACGCCAATTGGTCAACATATTTATCTTGCCCTTCAAAGTGGCGCCACTCGTAACCGTAAACCGGTCCTAAATCACCATGTTTAAGGGCAAAATTATGATCAGCTTTTATTCTGGCAACAAATTCTTCGAGCGTTTCATTATTATAATCACTCGATTTTTTAAATATTTCATAGGGCCATTCATTCCAAATCTTAACATCATTATCAACTAAATATTTAATATTTGTACTGCCACTAATAAACCATAGCAGTTCATGAATTATCGCCCGGGAATATACTCTCTTGGTTGTTAGTAGCGGAAAACCAGCATTTAAATCAAAGCGCATTTGATAACCAAATGTTGAAATAGTACCAGTTTTGGTGCGGTCTTCTTTTTTGATGCCGACATCTAAGATGTGTTGTAAAAACTGGAGGTACTGTTTCATAATGCTTTTCTCGCTTTCTAAAATAACTTGCCATAATTATAACATAATACGCGCTTTTTGTTAAGTAATATATAATAAAAAAACGACAAAAGCAATAGCTTTTATCGTAATCAACGCAACAAAAAATCTTTCCCTTTTAATGTCTCCGGTTCAAATTCTTGTAAGCCTAAAAAATTTTGTTGACGTAGGGCCTCATAGACAATTATCGCCGCAACATTACTAACGTTTAGGGCTCGCACCTTATCGGTCATTGGTAAACGAATACAGCGGTCAAGATTATCTTGTAAAATAGCTAAGGGAATTCCCGATGATTCTTTGCCTAAAACAAAATAATAATCCTTATCCAGCTGAGAAACATCCATGTTATGGATTGATGCTAAGCCATAACGACTAAGAAAATACATTTCTCCAGTGTTTTTCGCTAAAAAATCTTCCCAATTAGGATATAAAATATAATGAACATCTTTAATATAATTAGCCCCACTTCGCTTAACTTCTTTTTCTCCCAAACTAAATCCCAAAGGTTCAATTAAGTGTAAGGTAGTATTCGTTGCTAGACATGTCCGCATAATGTTTCCCGTATTTTGGGGAATTTCCGGTTGATATAAAACTAAATTAATTGTTCCCACGCTTAATTTTTCCTTTCATATATTCCAAATGATTAAATAACCAATCAATGTTTTTAAACTTTTCTTGATATAACTGAATATCTTCACTTGTTAGTTTATTATTATTAGCCTCTAAGAC
>DATESD010000102.1:0-8416 GCA_035270985.1 Bacilli bacterium
ATGTGATACTTACGAGTAACATGCTTGATGGAATAGCTGCCTGATCGATAAAGTAGAACTGCGTGATAACGGGTCTTAATCTCGTGAGGGAAATGTGATAAACTTTTCATGGGTGATTTGTATACCTTTCTGTAAAGTTTAGAGGCCTTACAGAGATATTATAAATTACCCCCTTTTTATTTCTAGGAAAAGTCTCACATCAATTGTAAAGTAACAGTTACGCCGATCTTATTTTAAAACTTTATTGCAAAGCAAAACGCGCAAGATGGTATAATCAAGATGATAATTTACAAACTAACTAATTATTCAAGAGGAAACAAATATGACAGATACTAAATGGCTTGCGATTTACGAAGAGTTTATTACAAAATTAAAAGAAACAAGACCAAATGGCCCATATAATAAATTGGACATTTCTAAGCATTACACTAATGAAAGTGTGGGAATGTATGGATGGCGTTATAGTAGACACCATATTGATGAAATCAACATTAGTGGTGCGACTTTAAAAGATATGCCTGAATTTAAAACAGGAGATTCTATCATTGTTGATTTTAACGAACGTTTCTTATTACATTATATGATCGTCTTAGCGGGAAATACTATGCCAAACCACGGGATGGTGACACCGTTGATAAAAAGCGGACTTACAAGCGCCGAAGCTATAAAGAAGTGGGATGAACTTGTCGTAGAAGCTTGCAAAACATATAACATTGAATATGTACCAGGATGGACTAAAAAATTAACGATATTCCATAGAGGAACATCTAATTAAGCAATTATTATTAGTGGTGTAGTCAACGCAATCGAACAATTAGTTTAGGGAAAGACATTTAACTGTCCCCACTTTGTTCCATAGGAACATTGAGGTCTATCTTGTAATGAGGTAGGCTTTTTTACTTTTAGATAGCGAATCTTAAACATTTGCCAATAAAATTAAGATTATTTTAGATGGCGTTTGAAGAAAAGTGTTAGTTTTTCATATGGGACCATATGATATACTAAAAAAAAGTCACTTATATTCATGGAGGAAATTTTATGAAACGGATCACTCTAATCTTTGGTCTCACAATGATTGTTTTTGCGGCGACACCTAATTACGTAGGGGCAAGTGCTAATTCCGCCCAACATTCCTTTAGCGGCACTTATGCTTCAGGCGTTCTCGTTACCGATGAAGAATCACCAATTATTGTCACCAACGAACAATTGGTTTTCAATATTTTTAATTTCCCCAAGAATTATGATGAACGTTTAGAAGATTATGATGCACACGTTAGTGCAACTTATACGTTTGAGAACCCCGCGGATTATGAGGTTACTGCCAGATTGGTTTTTCCCTTTGGAAGGCAACCAGATTATATAGATAATGACGTTTTTGCAGATATAATTGATCATTATGAGGTTAAAGTCGATGATGTCGCGGTTGATGCTACAATCCGCCATACCTATCAAAGTTATCGTGAATTTAATATTCTCAAGGATATGGACCTAATTCATGATGGGTTTAAAAGTGATGATTACTATAATGAGGACTTAGAAATATTTGCTTATACGTTAAAAATCAATAGCAGTTACGTGCCGGAATATAATTCGTATCAACGGACAATTATCATTGATTTACCAACCAACTTTAGCGGAGGAGTAATCGCACAAAATTATCAATCTTCTAAAGTAACAGATCAAAGTAAACAAATTTCCCTATATGTTACCAATCAAGTCGCCTTTACGGTTTATTTTCTTGCTGAGGATTTCCCCCAACTAGAACACAACATTAGATTTGTCGATGACTCCTATAAAGCTAATGAATATACAGGAACTGTAACGATGCTAGATAAGCGGATGGTTGATTTTGATGAACTTGCTTATCGTTATTACGATGATGAAGGGCTCGTTAGTGCTAGTGATTATAAAAATGCTGTTTTAGATAAACTCAACGACAATTTTCTTGACCGACCCCTCAACAGATTCACAAATATGACAGTGTTCGATCTTAGATATCAGTTGCTTGCGTGGTATGATTACGATTTAATTATTGGCGCGCATCAAAGTGTTACTAATGAGGTGGTAGCCCCACTATTTCCAACGATATCCACCAATTATAAACCACCAGTTTTTGATTTTGAATATTTGCTGAGCCCAGCCTCAACTTGGAGTTCGTTTTCAGATCTAACAATTAAAATAAATACTGACTTTTTCCTAATAGAATCGAGTCTAACCAAATTTAGTAAAACTGATACAGGTTATGAACTGACCCTCGACAACTTGCCGGACAAAGAATTAACCTTTCGATTATCGACTGATGCCAATCCTGAACGGACGTCATTTTTTGGTAGCGGACTCCTATTCGTTTTTATCGCGATTTTATTAATTCCCGTTCTTGGCATGTATTTGCTTGGCGCCATCACCTTAACTATCTATTTCATAATAAGGGCTAGCAAAAAGCGGCGCAGGTAAGAGATTATATGCCACAAGCATTATATTATTTTCTCTATATAATTATTTCTGGCCTATTTATCGTCACCGTTTTTGGGATTGCATTAATTTTAGACTACAAAGGTAAAGTACCTCGGTATCTAACAAGAAAAATAATTCATATTCTCTTTGCTAATTATTATTTTATCCCCTTCTTTATGTTACCTAACAAAGAAGATGTCCTGATTGCAATCATCCCACCGCTTATTTTTATGATGCTCAATTTCTTGTCCTATCGCTATAAAATTGTCAAAGCAATCGAGCGTGACGACCAAAAAGAGATTGGCACAATTGTATATCCCTTATCACTTGCGATACTGATAGTCATTTCTAATTACTTTTTCGAGCTACCCTATGTTGGTCTTTTAGGGGCTCTACTTTTAGGTTACGGTGATGGAATTGCCGGAATCATTGGTCGTAAATATAACAAACAACAATCTAACAAGACACTCATCGGGTTCCTTGCGATGTTTATTACAAGTCTAATCGTGGCAAGCGTCGTTGTTTTGATTTTCAATGGAGTAAGGTTTATCTATTTTGCACCGATCATTGCACTTGTGACGGCCGTTTTTGAATATTATGGACCGTACGGCATTGATAACTTTACCGTTCCTCTTTTTAGTGCAATCACTTATTATTTGTTGATTTTAGTCGCGATGTAGTTGCTATTTATTTGTTATACTTTAGAGGACCGAGGTGAAAACATGAAAAAATTTGTTTTAGAAAACAGTTTCCAAAAAATTACTTTTTTAAATGTAGGAGCGACAATCTATTCGTGGGAAATTAAAGAAAAGAACAATCGAAATATTGTCTTATCCAACAAAAATCTTGATGATTACTTAAATAGTGCTAGTGGGTTTTTAGGTGCAACAATCGGGCGCGTGACCAACCGTATTAAAGATGGTCAATTTGTCCTTGACGGGGTCCACTATCAATTAGCTAAAAATTTTGATGATGAAGTTAACGCTGGACATGGGGGCCCTCATGGTTTTTGGGCGCAAACATTTACGGGTAAAAAACTTAGTAAGCACGCCCTAGAATTTACTTATCATTCAAAAGATAAAGAAGAAGGTTATCCCGGCAATTTCGACCTCAAAGTCAGATACACCTTAGATAAGCAAGGTCTCCACATTAATTATAAAGGCCAAAGCGACCAAAAGACGATTGCTAACATTACTAATCATAGCTACTTTAACCTTGAAGGTTCTAAAAGTATCCACGATCACTCATTATTAATGGATGGTCCCTATTTTCTTCCCTATGATGATAAAAAGGCTATAACAGGTGTGAAGGCAAAAACCGCGGGCACTCCTCTTGATTTTACTAAGTTGACAAAACTTGGAAAAATTATTAACGACCCTTATTTAACTGATCCTAAAACATGTGGCATCGACCATTGTCTATATTTTGGCGCTCAAAAAAAATTGGTGCTCCAAAGTGCGGATTTAAGACTAACAATTAAGACAAGTTATCCTGCGGTTCAACTTTATAGCACCGGCTTCCCTGGTCCTCAAGAGTTATTAAACGGTCACGTAGTAAAAGATCAAGCCCTAGCCATTGAGCCCCAACTGCCAGTTGATGCAATTAACTTTCCTAACCTCGGTAATATTATTCTTGAAAAAGACGAAGAATATTCTCACTTCATCCGCTACGAGCTCGAAATAATATAATATGAAAAACAATAAAGTGTTTGCGCTTATATATCGCGGGTTTTTTATGCTGCTGGCACTATCGGGTATTTTAGTAAGCACAAAAGTATTCTTACCCACATTTAACCCCAATACCTTTTTATATTATACAACTCAATCTAATATTCTGGTCCTTACATTTTTTACCTATTTACTCATCAAAACACTAGTGGATATTAAAAAACATGGACTAAAAGGTGAAGCTAGCTATGCACCAAAACTCAGTTTTATCATCATGGTTAATATCATTATTACCTTTCTTGTTTTTTGGGTCTTATTAGCGCCGGCTACCCTTCATACTAATTATAATTTACTCTCATATTCCAATCTAATTGTTCATACGACAACACCACTGGCGATGGTCGGTGAGTATTTCTTCTTTAACCGCAAACAAAAGATTGATTTAAAAAATGTGTTTGAAGCCCTGATCTTTCCCCTCTTTTATATGGTGCTCTCGCTCGTCCTTGGGGCCTTTAAACTTGTGGAATATGTTGGGGTGGGTTTAATTCCGGAGACTAGTTATTTTCCTTATTATTTTTTAGACTTTTATAAACACGGAGCCTTAATACTAATTTATATTTTTGGCATTAGTGTTTTTGTCGTTGCAATCAGTCTCGGTTTATTTTATCTAAACAAACGGAAAATGAGTCATATCGCTTAACAAAATATGGGGAGTTATCTACAATAAATACATGAATAAGAAAGTAGCAGTCTCACTATTTTTTACAGGAATATTAAGTCTCACTAGCTGTGGGCTTCTTTTAGATAATGAAGTTAACGTCTATTTGCACTTTGATAATGGTGAACCGAGCGAAACCTTAAAGGTTCCGGTTGGTTACAATGTAAAAAAACTGGGAATTCCACTTCGCGAGAATTCTATATTTAACAAATGGTATAGCGATATTAACTTAATGACAGAGTTTAATCGGGCCTTTATTACGGAACCAACACACCTATTTGCCGGTTATAATCTTGATGTACTTCGGGTCGCCGAAATAATTAGAACCTCAACCCTTTCTTCGGTAGTAACGATTGAAGCTTATAATACGCCAAATTACTTCGGAGCAAACACAAAAGTTGCCCAAGGAAGCGGGGTTATCTTTCACGAAGAAGATAACTACTACTACGCTCTTACTAATAATCATGTGACAGTAAAACCGCAAGATTCAATTTATGGCTACAACCAAGTCATCTATGTCCTCGACTCCGATCATCAAATGATGTTTTTGGCGGAAAAAGTTCATGAACTTAACACCTACGACCTCGCAATCGTCCGGTTTAAAAGTGTCAAAGATTATCTTGTTGCTCCTTTTACATATGACCCTAACTATAGCGGACGGGACGTGATTGCAATTGGAACCCCACAAGGATATTTCAATACAGTTACTTATGGAAAAACGCTAGGTTTTGGCGAGATTGATTTAGGGGAAGATAAATATCTTTCCGATGTTAAATTTCCTGTCCTTGTCCATGACGCAGAGATTGATCACGGTAGTAGTGGCGGACCGCTTTTTAATTACAAACTTGAAATCGCCGGAATTAATTTTGCCAGTGGAAGTTCTGACAATAAGCAAATAAGCGTCGCGATTCAAACTGAGAAAATTTTTGAATATTTCGATTTAGTTGGAGGAATATTTAGTGACATTACATAAGCTGGATTTAAGACCAGAACCGTTTAAACTTATCAAGCACGGTAAAAAAATATTTGAGTTAAGGCTCTATGACCAAAGGCGTAGACTCATTCAACCGCTTGATAGGATTGAATTTAGCAATTGTGAAACCGAAGAAAAATTACTCGTCAGTGTCGAATCTTTACATATCTTTAATAACTTTAAAGAACTGTACACGGCAATAAATTCTGTTGATCTGGGCTATCAACAAGATGAAGAAATTAGCTATAAAGATATGCAGCAATATTACCCATTAGCGAGTCAAAATAATAATAAAGTTGTCGCGATTAAAATTACCTTAATAAATTGAGAAAAATTGAATATAATGTAAACGTGCGCTGGTAGCTCAGTGGATAGAGCAATCGCCTCCTAAGCGGTAGGTCGGAGGTTTGAATCCTCTCCAGCGCGCCATAAAATAGTATTGACAAAGGTGTCTAAATTATTTATCATAATCTAGCATGGTTCTGGGGCTGTAGCTCATCTGGGAGAGCGCTTCCATGGCATGGAAGAGGTAGCGAGTTCGATCCTCGTCAGCTCCACCAGTTACCGTAAAATCACACTCTAACAAGAGTGTTTTTTGTTGCAAAGAACACTAACACTTATTCACTAGCGCGAATTCGTTTAAATTAAGATGATATTGGCATACAATAGAAGAGTAGGAAAAAAGGAGAAATAATAATGTTTAAATCAAAATTCTTAAAAGGTGTTGATCTGTCTAATTCAAATGCGGCGTATACGCTTAGTAATGGAGTAAAAATTCCGGTAATTGCGTTTGGCACTTGGCAAGTTAAAAATGGCGAAGAAGCTTATAACGCAGTCACTAATGCGCTTAAAGCCGGATACAGACATATCGATAGCGCTGAAGGTTACTATAATGAGGAAAGTGTCGGTCTTGCGATAAGAGAAAGTGGGATTGCCAGAAAAGATATCTTCTTAACGACTAAATTAACGAACAAGCATGTTACTTACGAAGATGCTAAAGGCGCAATTGAAGCTAGTCTTAAACGCCTCGGGCTAGATTATATTGATTTATATATAATTCATTGGCCAAACCCAATTAGTTGCCGTCCTAACTACGAATTACGCAATAGTGAAGTTTATCGGGCGATGGAAGATGCCTATAATGAAGGAAAAATTCGGGCAATTGGTGTTTCTAACTTTAGAATTCATCATCTTGAAGCACTGCTTAAAACTGCAAAAGTCAAACCTATGATTAACCAAATCTTGATCAATCCAAGTGATATGCAAGAAGAGGTCGTTGCCTTTAATGAAGCTCACGATATTTTAACCGAAGCTTATAGTCCTTTAGGAACTGGCAAAATCTTTGCCGTCGAAGTTCTTAAAGAAATTGCCGCTAAATATAAGAAAACCGTTGGACAAGTAGTATTGAGGTGGAGTTTGGAACATGGATATCTGCCACTTCCAAAAACAATTACGCCTCAACGGATTGTTGAAAATTATCAATTATTCGATTTCAAACTCAAGCCTGAAGACATTAAATTAATTGATGGCCTCCATGGAGTGACAGGGTTAGCGACTGACCCTGATAAAACAACGTTCTAAAACAATTAACGCTCACAAAAAAGCCACCTGCGGGTGGCTTTAACTTTTGGATGATTACATTTAATACAAGTAAAGATAGATTGCAAGAAAATGCAATATTGCGGCAGAAGCGACAAAGAGATGCCAAACGAAATGGAAGTACTTAACGCGCGAAGATCCGGCGTAAAAATATGTTCCGATTGTATAACTTAATCCCCCGGCGAGAATTAACCAAAATGCGGGAATGCTATAAGCGTATAGAGCAGGAATGAAGATTACCGCAGACCAGCCAAGAACTAAATAAATAACATAATGGAAACCTGCAAATTTATGGACCCAAATTGCTTTAAACACAACGCCTACAAGGATGAATAACCATTGGATGATAAATAGCCACCAGCCTGTGGTTAAACCCAGCAGTGGACTCGTAAGCGCGGGAAGAAGTAGTAATGGTGGTGCAAAGGTGCCGCCGATTAATAAAAAGATTGAAATATGATCAAACCGTTTGAAGACTCCTTTCGCCTTCGTAAATGATAGTGAATGATATAAACAAGACATTAAAAAGAGAATAATAATCCCAAAGCCGTACATAATACTTGCGAAGAGACTAACCCCATTCGTAGATTTTAGGATTAGAAGAACTAATGCGACGACACCAAATATTGCCATGACCCCATGAGAGATTGCATTAGCGATTTCTTCACCAACGGTTTGTGGCCTTTTTTCCTTTTTTCCTTTAGTTTTTTTAATATTTTTCATAATAATAACTCCAAGTTTGTATTATAACATCATTACTTAATTTTTCTATTTATAAACTAGTGTGAAAAGCAAGAGGAGCTTATTTCCCTTAGGCGGCGTGATTATGTTAGAATATTTGAGGAGATTATTATGAAAAAAAGTTATATTTCAGTTCCATTGTTTGCTATTATTTTAAGCGGATGTGCCTTTGTTCCGATTGGAACAAGCACGAATAGTAGTAGTAATACTCAGCCGTCACAAACATCGAATAATACCTCACAAGGTCTTTCTAATGATTCAAATGTT
>DATESD010000103.1:0-2807 GCA_035270985.1 Bacilli bacterium
AATGAATAGTTATGTATTTATAGGAACTGAAAAAGACTTATTAGACAATGGGTTTGTTTATCGACCACATTATGATAATTTTTGTTCGATTTACTCAGAAGAAAATTGGAAAACAAGCCAAGATTTACTTATTGAAATAGATAGCAAAACAAAAAAAGTTAATATTTATATTCACACTCTAAACGGGCATAGAAACAAAACCTATTTAGAAGAAGGACTTTATCTTATTCAAGCAGACCTATACCCCGTATATTTCAAAGTTATCAATGAATTAATCGAGAAAAACATTATTAAGGAGAAAGAAGATGAATAAAGTAATCTTAATGTCGATACGACCAGAATGGTTAGTTAAAATCTTAAATGGTGAGAAAACTATTGAGATTAGAAAGACAATTCCTAAATGTGATTTACCGATTGATGTGTATTTGTATTGCACGAAAGGTATAAAAGATATTTTATATAAATATAAAGACAAGTATTATACGCAACATTATCTTACATTTACAGATAGTGTAGAAGTCTTAAACAGCAAAGTTGTCGCCACATTTACGCTTAATAAATGTTATGAATTAGAATATGCTGATGATTATGGCAACTCTTATTTCTGGAAAAACACTGTTATTTCTGGAAGAGAATTGTGTAAAAAGTCTTGTTTAGACGACTGTGAACTAGACGATTATAGTAAAGGCAAAACACTTTTCGCTTGGCACATTGACAATCTGGTCATCTTCGATAAGCCAAAAGAGTTAAGAGAGTTCTCTATATTCAAAAGAGAAACAATTAGTTGCGGTATGGATTGTCCGCCTTATACGGATTGGGTTGAATATAGAGTTCGCAAAGCACCAAAAAGTTGGCAATATGTCTATGTGGAAGATGAAGTTTAAAGCGAGTTAGAAATGGCTAGACCACCACAAACATACAAGGTGATTAGATTATTCAAGGCTAGTCCTACAAAGAAGTTAAACATAGTTGGTAGCCTGATGGTTGCGATGAAAGATTTAACACCACTAGCACTTTGGTTGTATCAACTGCTACTATTTGCTGAAAAAGATATTAGCCCTAGTTATGCTTTTATTAGTCATTTACTTAATTGTAGTATTAGTTATTCTAAAACATTAGTAGAAGAACTATTAGTTAAAGGTTATGTCGCTATTAGAAAAGTAGGTAGTGAAACTCATTTTATTGTCTATTACGATAATCTCGATAATATCATCACAGGTGCTTATAAGAAAAAGCCATCGTTTGAAAAAGACAATTATAGAAAAAAATATAATCGTGCCTATAAGAGAGCGGTTAAAGCACTAGAAGCGAAACAAAAAGAAATGGAGATGAAAAGAAATGGTTAAAGTTATTATCGTTGGCGAAGTTATGACCGATATTGAATTAAAGAAAGTAGCCGATGGTTCGATTTTCACGAGTTTACTTATAAATCAAGGTAATGAAACAATTAAGATTTATGCCAACAAAGAGAACGCAGTTAAAGTAGAAGAAAAAATCAGCAAAGGTATGATAGTCTATGCCGAGTGTCGATTAAGATACGCCAAATATAGCAAGTGGAAAGACACTTTTAATTTAGAACTAACAGAAATCAAGCCTATGTATGATAAGAAAAAGGAATTCAAAAACATTAACAAGGAAGGTAGGAAAGGTTTAAATGGCAAATTACTCCCCTATTAAAGCAATCGCTTCTAGGAAAAATAAAAAAAAAGAAATTATCACTTATGATATTTATAAAAGGAACACCAAAGAACTTGTCTTTACTAGCAAATCTAGCATTAAAGCAAGTGAGTTTCTAGGGGCATATCGTTTATATTTGTTTCATGTAAAAAACAAGCATAGAAAATATCGCCCACACAATGATTATGATGTCTATATTAATGGTGTCAAACAAGTATCAAACAATGAAGCATTACATAAAGATAAGTTAGTTAGAAAAGGAATGGTTTATAAGTTTAGATTTAAGGGAATTAGAAGATTAGAGATAGTAAGCATGGAAGAAACAAAGAATGATCGTTATGACATTTATGTTAAGGTAGATGACTTACCCGAGAAATACTTTTGCTTTTCAAAAAGGCACAAGCCAACCTATCGCAATTTAATTAATCGCATAAAAAATAAGTTAGAATAAACTAAAATCATGTTATAATAATTATATCTACTAGAAGTTTGTCCTTTTCGGCTAGTAGATGCCCATAATAAAAGACATCATGTTGTCTTTGGTGGTATAGACCCTGCTAATCTATGCCACTTTTCTTTTTGGTAAATATATTTTATAGATTATTATATGAATAGCCTTGACATAGTGTAAACACTTATGGTAATATAATAAGTGGAAAGGGGTCAACAATGTTAAACTTTAAACCGATTATAGAAAGGGGGTTGAACAATGAGTATTAAATATGAAGTTAATCGTGAGTTGTTAAGCGAAAGGATCGTAAAGAAATACGGTAGTCAAAAAGCGTTTCTAAAAGCGTTAGGAATTACAAGACAGGCTTTTAATTATAAGATTAACGCTAGTTCAGTTTCTATTGTTTCGTTAATTGAAATATGCAATGTGCTAGATATTAGCAATAGACAATTTATGAATTATTTTATTAAGAAGGTTGATTAAAATGAGTTACACTAGAAAGCAATTTAAAAGCGAATTAGATTGGCTTGGTGGAAGGATCATCGGTGGTAGTGGTGCTAGTGCTATCGTAGGCGAAAACCCCTATAAAACAAATGTGGACTATTTTAACTCAATGATTAAGGTTAGAAAAGGTTTCATAGCAAAAGACAACATTAGCAATTTAGATGCGGTGCAGTTT
>DATESD010000104.1:0-13772 GCA_035270985.1 Bacilli bacterium
ACTTGGTGATGTATACAATTTTAACATAATTTAATCTCCTAACTATATAATTATACTACTTTTATTCTCGTTTAGAAAGAAAAAAATATTTTTTTATGGCTTGGTTTATTTTATTGTAATAGTTTTGCAAATATGATACAATATTTAAGGTGATTAATTTATGAAAAAATGGATTTTCTCTTTTTCCTCAGTAACTTTGTTATTTGTTTTGCTTGTCATTTTGGGATATATTAAAAAAGGATACGATCCTAAATACGAGTATATTTTTCTTGATGCTTTGAGCCTATCCGGTTTTATTGCCATATTATTTTCTTGCTTTCTTTGGGTCTCTCAAGAAGGGGCCTTCGATATCCTAGTATATGGGACTAAAATATTTTTCCGTTCTTTTACAAGAAAAAAGGAAGATGATCCATTCCCTAAGACTTTTATTGAATATGTTGATATTAAGAGGGGTAAAACTAAACTTCCTGTTTTACCAACAATGATTGTGGCGTTAATACCGATTGCAATATACGTTGTTTTAAGACTCTTTGAAATAAATTGTTAAAAAGCATTAGCGCTGAGGCTAATGCTTTTTTTTATTTCTTGTCTGTTTTCGCTAATTCTTGACGATAAGCTTCTATTTCGTTCAAACTACCATAAACAAAATGATCAGGAACTATTTCCGTCATTAAAGGTTTATCTACAGTCGTCTTTCTTAACGAAGGATTGTAATAAACTCGTTGACGATTCTTCTCATAGTCTGGATCCGGTAGGGGAACAGCAGATAGCAAGGCTTTTGTATAAGGATGAAGCGGATGTTTAAATAATTCTTCTGTTGAAGCTAATTCCACTAATCGCCCATAGTACATAACACCAATTCGATCGCAAAAATATTTTACAACTGATAAATTATGAGCAATAAATAAAATTGTTAGATTAAATTTTTGCCTTAATTCATTTAAAAGATTAATAACCTGAGCTTGAATGGAAACATCAAGAGCACTAATTGGTTCATCCGCGATTATTACCTCAGGATTAACAATTAAAGCTCGAGCAATACCGATTCTTTGCCTTTGACCACCACTAAATTCATGAGGATAACGGTTTGCATGTTCTGGGACTAGTCCGACTAGCCCGAGAACTCTTTCGACCTCTTTTGTCATAAATTCTTGATTTTTCTCGCCACGAATAAGCAAACCTTCAGCGACGATTTCTCTAACGGTCATTCGAGGATTTAAAGAGTCAATCGGATCTTGGAAGATCATTTGCATTTTTGTAATGAATTCAATTGCTGGATCATTATCTTTTTTACTTTTTAAAATCTCTTTTTTAATATCTTCAATTTCTTTTTTCTTATCAACAATAAATTTATCTAAATCTTCTTGAGCTGATTTTAAATCTTCTTGAGCGTGAATGTATTCATATGAACTTTCATCTTGTTTGCTCATTTCCGCTTTTGTTTCCGCTGAAAACTTAGTATATTCATCTTTTTTATCAAGGATATCTATTTTTGCTTTGTCAATTGCGATTTTTTTGCCGCGAGTTCCAGAGGCAATTCTTTGCCCCTTAAAATAAATATCTCCATCCGTAACATTATAAAGTTTTATTATCATTCTTCCTGTTGTCGTCTTACCACAACCTGATTCACCAACTAAGCCAAAAACTTCACCTTTATAAACATCAAAACTAATGTTGTGTACGGCCTTTACAACTACTTTCTTGCGTCCCCATCCGCTCGTAAAATACTGTCTAGCATTTTTAATTTCTAAAATCTTTTCGCCTTTTGTATAATTAGCCATACTATTTCTCCTTTATCTTACTCGCAAATGCTCGATCCTTAATTGGGGATTCGATTTTAGGAGCATTTGGATGCAGCAACCATGTTGCAGCAAAATGAGTATCACTTACTTTAAAGAATGGAGGATGTTCTTCAAAGTCTATTTCCATTGCATATCTATTTCGGGCCGCGAAAGCATCTCCTTGAGGGGGAAATAACATATTAGGCGGAGTTCCGGGAATAGCATTTAATCTTTCTTTTCGTTCTAATGCTGGCATTGACTCTAACAACGCCCATGTGTAAGGGTGACGTGAATCATAGAAAACTTCTTTCGATTTGCCATATTCAACAATCTTACCTGCATACATAACGGCAATTCTATCAGCCATATTCGCAACTACACCCAAATCATGAGTGATAAAAATAATTGACAGTCCTCTTTTTTCCTTTAAATTGTTAATTAAATCCAGTATTTGCGCTTGGATAGTAACATCCAAAGCCGTTGTCGGCTCATCACATATTAAAATTTCTGGCTCCATTGCTAGAGCAATCGCAATTACTATTCTTTGTCTCATACCTCCTGAAAATTGAAATGGATATTGATAATATCGATTTTCAGCTTGGGTTATTCCAACATCTTTCATTAACTCTAAAGCTTTTTTCTTAGCATCGCTTTTACGCATCTTATTTTTAAGAATAAGGGCTTCTGTTAATTGCTTGCCTATCTTCATTATTGGATTTAAACTCGATAAAGGATCTTGGAAAATCATACCGATTTTCGAACCCCTTAACTGGTAAAAATCACTTTCTTCGCAATGAGTTAAGTTTAAATTTTTGTAATATATATTACCGTCATCAATAATTGCATTCCCGGCTAAAATACCCATAATTGCTCGACTCGTTACTGATTTTCCTGAACCTGATTCACCAACGATACATAGTGTCTCACCTTTTTTTAATTCAAAATCAACACCGCGAACGGCTCTTACTAAACCACCCGGAGTTCTAAATGAAATAGTTAGGTTTTCTACTTTTAAAATTGTACCTTCTGTTAATGGAGAAGTCTTCTCTTCATTGGTTAATACTTTATTGTATTCTTCCATTCTATTCAACTCCTCTCAATGTTGGATTTAAAGCATCACGCAAACCATTGCCAAACAGGTTGAAAGTTATCATTAGAATTGAAATTATCAACGCTGGAGCGATAGTTAAATGCGGATAAGTTGTAACTAATGCTTGACCACTACTTAGTAAGTTACCAATAGAAGTATCAGATGTTACACCTATACCCAAATATGATACTGTCGATTCAAAGAAAATGGCCGACGGTATAATTAAAACTGAAGATGTTACGATTGGCCCTAGAGCATTAGGTAAGATATGTTTAAAAATCAATCGTTTGTCTCTCGCTCCTAAAGTCCGAGACGCAAGGACATATTCTCGCCCTTTATACCGGTAAAACTGTGATCTAACGGTACTTGCCGTACCGATCCAACTAGTCAACACCAAAGCAATAGCAACGGTTAGCACGCTACCGCCGAAATATAATTTCATTAATGTCATGATAACTAACCATGGAATTCCTCCCAAAACCTCAGTAAAGCGTTCCATTACTAAATCGACTGTTCCCCCATAATATCCTGATATCGAACCCCAAATAATGCCAAGAGTAATCGTCACAATTGCCACAAATAGACCAATTGTTAATGACGTTCTACTACCTTTCCAAACAAGGGTCCACATATCTCGACCTAAAGCATCAGTTCCAAAAACATAATATGTTTTTGTTCCGAAGTCCTCAGCAACAGCTGGATCAATCAATATATCATATTCAGCATCTTCGCCTGCAAGGCCTCTGACAGCTCTTATTTCC
Organism: Bacilli bacterium; assembly: GCA_035270985.1. Lineage (GTDB taxonomy): Bacteria > Bacillota_I > Bacilli_A > ML615J-28 > CAG-698 > JAAYBG01. Next base: position 3,633 of record DATESD010000104.1, read on the forward strand.
AAAATTGCACCTTCAATAGCATTTAATCTTTCAAATTCGCTGCCAATGACATTCAACTTTACATAAGGCTGAACATAAAATTTATATGTATCATATACAATTTCTTGATATTCATATTCTGTTCCGTTTTGAATAATTGTACTTGCCTTACCATATTTAACAATAAAAGATGTATCATATTGTTCTTTGTTAGCCACTTTAGATGCACTGTAAATATCATCATCAGGGCTAACAATCGTGTTAGTCTGAACATTATATGTTTTATATCCATTCAAAATCCCCAATTTTTCTAATACCGGCACTCTTGGTGACAAATACTGTAAGCGAGGATTAATCATATCGATATCATATTTACTAATCATTGGGGCAAATATCGCAAGGCCAATAACGATACACAAAATTATGAAGGCAATAACACTCGATTTATTTCGGGAAAATCTTCTTAAAGCATCACCAAAATAACCTACTGCTTTAGTCTCAAACTTAGTATCGTGTATTTTTTCATCGAGTTGAATAAAATTAAACTTATTTTTATCAATATCTCTAATGTTTTCCATTATTTTCTCGCCCCCATTCTAATTCTAGGGTCAACAAAACCATAAGATAAGTCAACAAGCAAAGTTGCGAACAAGCCTATAATTGTATAGAAAGCTAAAATTGTCATCGTCAAGTTATAATCTTGCATATCCAAAGAAGCTTTGAATATACCACCAACGCCAGGAATACCATAAATAGTTTCGAGAATTAAAGAACCGCTTAAAATACTAACGAAACTCCCGATAATCATTGGCATCAAAGGAACCATTGAATTTCTTAAAGCATGTCTAACTGTTGTTTGAAATCTATTTAAACCTTTTGTCCGGGCTAATAAAATGAAATCCGAAGTTAGTACCTCTGATAACTCAGCTCGCGCATAACGAGTTAAACCCGCAATCGGTCCTAACGACAACGCGAGGATGGGAATAATTAAATGTCGCCAATTCAAGAGGTCGCTTGCTTCCCATTGCGGCGGCAACTTTACATATTTCGCTGATATCATTAATAGTGTTATAACTACAAATGACGGCACGGATATGAAAATAATTACCCCTGTTGATATCGCATGATCGAGAGGCTTGTTTTTTCTTAAAGCCGCGACGATACCAAATAAAAATCCGAAAGGAATAAAGACGAGCAAAGAATAGAAATTAAGCTTCAATGTCACTGGTAACCTGCTTATTAGAACAGTAAAAGTATTTGAACCTGGTCGATAAACGGTAGATACTCCCCAGTCCCCATCAGTCAAAATGTTTTTTAGCCAACGAGCATATTGTTCAATAATCGGCTTATTGTAACCATACTTTTCCTCATACAATTGGTATGTTTCTTCTGTAAGGTTTGGATCTAGCGGTGGATATCTGGGGATATTTTTCATCAATAGATATGTTAATGATAAAATCAAAAACATTGTGAAAAATATCAGGATAATACGCTTTACGATATATTTAATCATTTTTCCCTCCTATGCAAAATAAAGCGTATTATCGAATATAATAAGCTTTATAAAGTATTTGATATTTCTTTCTCCTATGAAATATAAAGCCAACAATTTATGATTGTTGGCTTCATTAACTTAAATCATTTTTTTATGATTATTTTTTACCATAAGTAATAAGAGTACATTTGAGTCTTTGCCGCAGCAAATGCTTCAATATATTCTTGGAATGTTGTATATGTTCCCGCTTTAAATGCAGCAGCATCAGCAAGGATATCAGTATTTACAGCAGCCTCTAAGCCTTCAATAGCATACGCATATGATTCATATCCAGGGCTCTTGATTAGATCAAGATCTTCTTGACATAAAGCGATACATTCTAAAGCATATTCATCTGCAGATAAATCGAAATGATTTTTTGCAAAATCCATACCAACTAAAGCAGTTCCCACGAATAACGCAGTAACACCAGCAGTAACAGCATCAAATCCTGCAGCGATTGAAACAGCACCACTAACATTAGCAAGAGCTGTCTTTAATTCTTCAGAATCTTCTTTGTTTGCAGCTTTTGCAGCAGCTTGTAAGAATTCCTTACCATTAGCAACCATTGCTTCATAAGCAGCAGCTTCTAAGTTATTACCATCAACAACAAATGTCGGTCCGTTAGCAGCTTGAGTTAATGCCTCAAAACTCCAAATCATTCCATTCCACTCGATTTCAGCATTATTAGTATCAACGCCCCATGTTAATTGTAATCCGTTTTCAGTAGCAGAGTCATCAGTAGTGTCAAAGAATACATCCATGTATCCTAGTGGATCTAATGCAGAACCAGAAATACCACCAATACCAATATCAAACTTTCCAATCATTTGTTTTTGGTAATAAACATCCATACCAGGATTGTTAATTACAGTTACATCTAATTGGATGTTTGGATATACTGTTTGCCCATTGAAAATAGTTTCCCATGCGCTTTGTAAGTATTGACCAAGTTTAGTTTGCTCATCACCATCAAATAGTGATAATTCTAAGCCTAATATTACAGGTTCAGCTTCAGTACCTTGACCGATCGTACCAGCTTTAACTAAGTTAGTTAGTGCTTTTACGTAGAATTCTTTGGCAAGAGTCGCACTGAATCCATATGAATCTTCTAATAAATCTAAGTCATTTACATAAATACCATTAATAACTGATTTACCAGCTTCTGTATCACGATATATGTTACCAGAAATTCCATCCATAACAACATATGCACTATTCATATAAATCAATTCTGGATTTCTTGTCTTGGCAACTGTTTTTGTAATATCTAATCTATCAATTGCATAATATAATGCCGTTCTGAAATCAACTTCTTGTAATAATGGGTTAGCTACCCATGTTTCAGCGCCCCAACCAAAGATTTCTTCTAGTTGTTCTTGTGATGCAGCATTAACGTTCAAACGGAATACTGTTGCACCAGGAGCTTTTTTCCAATTGTAGTTGCTTTAGAAGGAATAAATATTTCTTCAAGTGAGCTACAATTTTTAAAAGCTTCTTGGCCGATAGTAGTAACCTCAGCAGAAAGATTAATTTCTACTAATCCGGTACAACCACTGAACGATAAATTACCTATTTTATTTAATTTTGCTGGCAATTCAATTTCCGTAAGCGCCGTGCAACCAAAGAAAGCATTATCAACTATTTCAACTAAATCTTCCGAAAAAGCAATGTTAGTTAACGCTGTACAATCTTTGAAAGCTTCTGAACCAATTATTTGTACCGTATTCGGTAATGTTATTTCTGTTAGTGAAACGCAGCCTAAGAAAACACTATTATTAATAGCCGTTACATCGCCTAAGAAAACCACTTCTTCTAGCAAAATACAACTTTCGAACAGTCCATCAACAATAACAGTTATAACTTCTGGTATAACTATCCTTTTCAAACTATAGCACTTAGCAAATGCTGATGTACCTATACTTTCAATTCCCACAGGAATATCAATTGTCGATAAACTTTCGCAACCATAAAATGCCTTGGCACCAATCTTTTTAACTTCAGGGTCTATTACAAAGTTTTCTAATGAAGTACATCCTTCAAATGCCGATTGCCCTATTTCCTCAATTTTACCGATAAAGTCAACACTAACTAACTGCGTACAGCCTTGGAAGGCAAAGTTAGATACCATATTAACTTTAGCCGGTATTTCTAAACTTGTTAATCCACTACAGCCACTGAAAGCCCCCATCCCAATTTTTTCTAGTCCAATAGGAAGAAGAATTTCTGTTATTTTTGAATGGGATGAGAAAACAAAGTTTCCTATTTCTGTAACTTTAGAATTTATCGTGACTTTTCCCGCTAGAGAATATGGCACGAAGACTATTGAAATGTCGTTACCTTTATCAAGATAGATAATGTTGTCTTCTTCATAAAAGCCTTCTTTATTGTTGTTTATTGTTACTTCTGCTAATTTAACACAATTTTTAAAGGCCGACCCATCAATACTTTGAACATTGCTACCAATCGTTATTTTGGTCAACAGCGAACAATCAGAAAACATATTATTAGAAATAATCAAAACATTGTTAGGAATAACAATTTCTTTGATAGCTATGTTAGCAAAGGAATATGCCCCAAAAGCGATATTAGTACTCGTTGAGCCCTCAATTGTAACCTTAGATAAGTTTGTACATCTTTGAAAACTGTTTGCTCCAACGGAAGCAATGTTTGATGAGATTAAAACTTCTTCCAATGAACTACAGCCAAAGAAACTATAATCTCTTATCGCTGTTAGAGATGCGGGAAAAACTAGTTTGTTATAACCTCTTGTCCCCTCTAATTTATAACAGTTCGCAAAGGCGCTTGCGCCAATACTCTTTAAATTATTAGAAAATTTAATTGTTTCTAATGCATAGCAATTAAAAAATGTTCTGTTTTTAATGCTTGTTATTGTGTTAGGAACATCAATAGTTTTTAATTTTGTGCATTCTTCAAACACACTGTTTGATAATATCATTAATCCTTCTGAAAGTTTAACTTTTGTCAGTGAAGTACAACCAAAGAAACTTCTATCTCCCAAAACAACTACTGTATTTGGTAAATCAATCTCTTCAATTTTTGTACAACCTTCAAAAACATTTTCTCCAATCGTTACAACATTACTAGGAATATTTATTTCAATTAAAGCATTACAGCCCGCAAAAGCCGAATCGCCAATAATCTTTAAATTATTCGGTAAAGTAACATTCGCTAATCTAGTGCAATTTTTAAATGTTGCCTCCGACAAATTAGTAATACTATTGCCGATAACAACAGTTTTTAAATACTTGCAACCATAGAAGATCCCATTTTGAATACTTGTAACTGTCGCGGGGATAACAACATTATCTAAGGCTCCGGAACAGTTTCCAAACGCCAACGATTTAATTGCCGTAACTGATTCAGGAATTTCTATTGTTTTTAACGCTACACAACCGTAAAACAAAGTATATTCAATAGTTTCTAGATTTTTTGGTAATGTAATTCCCGTTAGACTAGTACAGCCCATGAACGCACTCGCGCCAATTGTTTTTACTGAATCAGGTATTACAATTCCCGTTATTCTCGTACAAGAAGCAAATTTTCGTGATCCTATTTCTGTTAGTGTCTCTGGTAAGAAAACTCTTCCAGCAACACCTTTTGGCACAAAAATAATTTCTGAAATATCTTTATCATATAATATTCCATCTGCTTTATAGTTGCCATAGTTTGGATTGCCTTCATCAACAATAATTACCCGCAAAGAACTACATTTACTAAACGCTGTTAAATCGATTTCTTTTACACTCGAACCTATTCTAATAGTGTCTAAAGCAATATTGCCAGCAAATGTATAACTAGAGATAGTCGTTATTTTATTAGGTATTGTAATATCTCGTAGTGCTTTACAGTCATAAAAAGCCTTGCTGCCTATTTTTTTAATATTATTATGCAGCGTCACACTTCTTAAATACTCACAACCTAAAAATTGCGAATCTTTAATCTCTGTAACTGTGGTTGGTACCACTATTTCTTTTATCGATAGCGGCGTAAATAAAATTTCTGTTACTCGTTTATTATATAAAACACCATCAATACTTTTATATACTCTGTTTTCTTCGGAAACAATTATTCTTTCCAATTTGATTAATCCCGCCAAAGTTGTATCCGTTATTGTATGCACGCTGGCACCTATTATAACTTCAACAACATTACTACAGCCTACAAATGGAGTTTCGCCAAATTCTTTTAAACTATCACTAAAATTCAAAACAGTAAATCCCTTGCAATTTTTAAAAGCGTTGGCGCCAATATAATTAAGTTGACTTTCTTTTTCGGGATTACCACCATTAAAACTAATATCTATTAATTTAGCACAGCCGTAAAACGCTGAGTCTTCGATTGTTTCTAAGCTAGCGGGTAAAACTAATGTTTTCATATTCTTACAACCATAAAAGGCATATGTGCCAACAGTCGTTATTTCGCCATTTATTGTTATATCTACAAGATTAGCACAGTTATAAAACAATTCCCGAGGAAAAGCTGTAATGCCTGTCCCGATTACTATTTTCTTTAAATTTACAGCATTTCTAAACGCTTTATCCCCAATTGAGGTAACACTATCGGGAATAGCAACATCAGTGATAACTTTGTTTTTCATAAAAGCCGATGCTACAATTGATACTACTTCATATTTAATGCCATCAGGATTTGTATAAGTCTGAGGAATCGTAACGGCTCCTCTAGCACCTACATAACCAGCAATTTCACAAGTATTATCAGAATTCAAATAGTATTGGAAACCGCGTGAATCTTCAATCGTTTCTTTTTTCTTGCAACCTGAAAACAAAAATAGTGCAAAAAATAACACCAGTGCGATAATTATTCTTTTCTTCATCTTATATTCCTCCTTAAATACGGGCATTTCTCTAGTATCAATTATTGTACTACAAAAACATGCAAATATCAAACCTTATTTATTTTTTATAAATAAAAATAAAGCCCTATCTCAACTCTAACTATCGACTTAAAATAAGGCTCGTTAAATTATTTATTGTCTTGCTGTTCCTTCGGTTCCCCAAATAGCAGAATATTCTTGGTAAACTTGGCTAATTATTGGCCAAGAAGCGTCTCCAGTTTCTAAAAATATTGTATGGAATAATTCATCGCTGTAATAAACGCCCATAGCTTCTTTAAATTCGGCTTTAATATCCATCATTTGTGAGAATGAGAAATAATACATTAAATAATTTGTTGGAACTTCAACATAGAAATAATAAATTCCTTCAAAATCATCTAAACTAACCGTATCTCCACTACTCCACTTATATCTACCACTAGTAACATCTTCCATTGTTAGGCCATAGCCTTCAATAATCTTTTCAATACCCCAACCCTCATAGTTAACACCGATATCAATTCGACACGCACTTAGTGAGCTAATCGGATCAAGCATGAACATCTGTTGCATACCATAATTTTCAATAACGTATTTCGGGCAATAGTTCTCAACATATACTGCCCAAGCCTCAGCATAACTTGTGTAGCTAATTACCTTACGAACATTATGAGCCTCAGTATTTTTAAAATAAATGTTTTGATACATATGCCCTGGCCACGCTTCATGGGTAATCGTTGTAAACATATAATCATTAACTTCACTAAAATCTGGTGGGTTAATGTAGAAAACTTCCGAAGTGTTAGCATCAATTGGCGATGTTAAATAGAAGGCCGGCGATGAGTTTTCTTGTAACGCCGGAGCAACCTCTTTAACAATGATATCTTTGCCAAATACTAAGTCAACTGGTACAGCCGGAAAATCAGCTTTTACCGCTGTTTGCAAGAACGGAATAACACCGTTCAATGATGGATAATATTCGATATTTTCTTTGTTATCATAAACAATTAAGTTTGCATCTTCCATCAAATTACCACTATATTCCGGGTAATACGCTGAGAAAATCTCAGCTTCAGCTATTTTCGCTTCAATATAAGTAATTAGTTCCGCGATATTCATATCTGAACCACATCTTCTTTGGAACATTATCTCATAGTATTTTTTGCCTATTTCTGTATCTGATAAAGATCCGTTTAGCTCATCATTGTTAGCAGCTTTTAATTGAAGTAAACTATTTTTTAACCATTGATACGCGACAACAAAATTATCATTTACATATTGTGCATTTCTTATTTTATATTGGTTGACTTCGGCCGCTGTTAAGAAAGCATAAGAATCAATACGATCATTAAAAGCTGTTATTAAGTAGTTTTCACCTTCTGATTTAATAAAGGCATCACACTGCTCAATGACTAAATCAATAACAAAATCAGTCATCGGATTACCTTTTCCTGATGTGATTTTCGACATTTCAAACATAAACAAAGCTTCAAAATCATCTTGCGTTGTAATCAAATATTGGAAATAATTTTCAATATCACGTTTATTATCAAAACGGTATTCCGCAATGATCGATGGCAATTGTGCTTGATAACCAAGATAACTTCCAAGTTGGGTTCCATAATAGAAATAAATATTTTCTCCACCATCAACAAACTCAAAATAATTCAAGTCGCGATTGATATAATCCAAAATAACATCGTAAGCTAGTCTTTGATTACTCGATAAGCCTTCGCGTTCAAAAGCTAATAGTTGAGATTTTTTATCAATCAATTCATCATAATACTCAATTTCCGCCGCGGGAGTCATATCGTACTCAGTTGTTGCTACAACCGAAGCGTTAGCCAAGTTTGTTCCATATTTTATATCAAAGGCTTCCATATCATAAATTAAATAGTTGATGTTAAACGGCGAATCGCCTAAATAGTATAAAAACATTTCATCGAGGAAATCATTAAACTCTTCATCATCAACTTTGCCAAGAGGCTTTTGATATTTATGAGTTACTGACACATAATTTACTTCTGATTTTCTCGTAATATATAAAACTTCTTCACCATCTAAATATGTTAATAAAATGTTTTTTAAAATCAATTCATGACTTACCGCTAATTCACTTAAAGTAATGAAAACTTTTTGGCTAAATATATCATCTTCATCTTTTGGAACTAAAATTTTAATTATATTAACGCCATCGGTAATCTCAAAAACAACATTTTTATCATCATCAAAAACACTTGGTTTTGAGTGAACAGTTACTGTTGATAAATCAACATATTTATAAATATTATTGCTTAATTGGTTTTTTGACAATGTAGTTAACTTTTGATTGCTAACTAGGTCTATTTGCTTTGTACTTACTATTCCACTAACACTTTTTATTCCCGTTCTAGAACCAACAGTCGTTTTAACACCACTGATAATTACTTCTTTGCCTTCGCCTAAAATCTCATCATTATTTTTCATAACTGTTGCTGTGGCTGCAACAGCAGTTGTCGCTGTGTTAGCATCATAAATGTAAAGCGTGCTACCTAAATAATATGTGCTATATGCCTTTACAACGACCATTTCGCCATCAGTAATAGTGGCAAGTGCAGATAAACTAATAAATCTATCGACAGGTACGCTTACAACAAAAAAGCTTGTTACTCCACCATAACTAATGGTTATATTGTGTTCGCCTTTAACATATAAATTGATATAATCACTACCGCTTAACATCCTAAGCGTAATCGGTGTTGATTTAATTTCACCAGTCGAATAAAGCATATCAACCATAATATTTTTATAATTAAAATTAACTTCACTATAAGCTAATAACAGACTTTCAGAATTGACTTGTAACGATACTAAAACAGAGGCCGGAACTTTAATGAAAAAAGTTGCAAATGCTCCTTCGTACTCGACACTAATAACTTGTTCTCCCGGTGTTCTTAGTTTCTCCAACTCTGCTGTTGATAACATATCTTCTAGAAGATTAATCTGTTCTTCTAATCCATCAGAATATACTACTTTAACAAGGATATCGCGTAAATCAAAAATTTCTTTCTTTTGTGCATTAGTAACACTATCCGTATCAATGACAATACCAATGACTATCGGTTCAGGAATAACAAAAGTAACCACTACTTCTAGTCCTTCATAAACGAAAGTTAAAACATAACTACCAGGACTTGTTAAAGCATTAATATCTCCATCTTTAATCATCGTTAAAGTTATTTGCACTTGCTCATGCTTGCCGTTTTTAAAATTTAGCGTCAAGCTAAGTTCATTAAGTTCTACTTTTCCATCTTCAACAGCAGCCGCGACCACTTCTTCCGCGATGCTTATCGATTCTACTTTAGAATTACACGCCGATAATAAGAGAGTAAACGCCAATAATAGTATTGCCACAAAATACTTTGTAATTTTTTTCATTCTCTTTCTCCTTCAATTGACATCGATGTTAATACATTTTATCTTCTTTTTGTTTTTTTTCAAGATGAAAAGGTTTTTTTATATGAAAAAAAATTAAAAAACAAACAGTTAAACGCTTTCAAAAAAATATGTATACTAGATTATATCAAAATTAAATTAATAAAGCAATTTGAAAACTTGATTTTTTTGGGGAGCCGGAGTATAATAAAACCAATATATAATTGGAGGTTCTATTATGAATATCGTCCTATCAGGAATTAAACCCACTGGGATACCCACTTTAGGAAACTATTTAGGCGCATTGAAAAATTTTGTACGCTTACAAAATTCAATGACCGACTATGAATTTTTT
>DATESD010000105.1:0-2826 GCA_035270985.1 Bacilli bacterium
AACCCATAAGAACTAACCAACTCTCTTAATAAAATAATTCATAAATTGTCTTTCGCTAATATCTAGCACATTGCATATTTCAATTAACGAAACAATAGAAACTGAACTAGCGTTAATCTTATAATTGAACGCTTGTCTTGTAATTCCTAACGCTTTGAGAAACGCTTTTTGACTACCATATTTCTTTACGATCCTTTCGCTTAACAACTCACGATTAACTTCATATTGAATACTCATTGTTCAACCCCCTTTCTATAATCGGTTTAATGTTTAACATTGTTTACCCCTTTCCATATATTATATTACCATAAGTGTTTACACTATGTCAAGGCTATTCATATAATAACCTATAAAACATATTTACATTAAAATAAAAGTGCTAGAATATTATATCTAGCACCCCAAGTGTGTAAGGAAAATGTTAAACCAACACACTTTTATTATAGGTTTAGTAAGTGAAAAGGACATAACCCTTACTAAACTAAACCTATTATATAACATACGCTAGATAACTTCCAATTTATTTATAATCTTACTAACCACATTTTTGAAAGTTGGTGGTTTTGTTCCTACAAAATATAAATACTTATTTGCTAAATCATCAACCTTTACAATCAGTTCGTAATCATCTAGTTCTTTGTTATGCCTGAACTCAATGATTTGTAATTTGCGTTTTTTGTTATGAAAACTAAAATAACTAATTACATCTTTAACAACCAACGCTTCTTTATGCAGGTATTCGCCATTAGGTTCTAATAAATTGTCATTGATATAGACATCATACTTTTCGTGCGGTCTATACCTGCGATGCCCATTTTTACAATGGAATATATACAATTCATAAGCACCGATGAACTTACTTGCTTCCCGAGTATTTCTAGTTTCTAAAACCACTTTTTGTGTTTTTCTATCTACTACTTTAACAATATCATTATATGGCTTTTTGTTTTTTCTTGCTTTGTGAGCGTTAGAAGGGCAAGGGTTTCCCATTTAATCCGCCGCCTTTCTCTTTGACATCAACAAACTTTGGTTTTTTCTCCCATAATTTCAATATATCAATTACTACTAAATTAAAATTATCTTGCCATTTACTATACTTGGCATAGCGTAATTGACACTCGATATAAACTATCATCCCTTTTTTGATGTTGTCGGCGATATGAACTGCAATATCGTTGTTGGCATAAACTCTAACCTTTTCATTTCCTTGGGCAATTAGCAAAGATAGGAACAAATCATTTTCGCCCCTTTTCAACAACTTAATATCGTTGATTACTTCGCCAATTAAAATTGCTTTAACCATCTAGTTCTCCTTTCCGCCTTACTTCAAGTTCTTTTTTCTTTCTTTCTAAACTATTAACCGCCCGTTTGAACGCACGATCATATTTGCGTTTATAGGTTAATTTATCAAACTCTTCTTTTTTATGATATTCGCCCGTAATAAGGCTATCTAAATTATCATAATAAACGATAAAATGGGTTTCTTTATCGGCTTTCCTGATTACAACATAACCTTTTTCAGTTAGTTCACTAATAAGTATTTTAGTATAAGCAATAGTTATATCTAATAACTTACTTAAATATAGATAACTAGGACTAAAATCTTTCTTATCAGCAAATAGTAATAAGTTATATAAATAATAAGCCAGCGGGGTTAAGTCTTTCATCGCTACCTTCAAACTGCCTACAACGTTTAATCGCTTAAATGGGTTAATCTTATAAAACTTAATTACTCGGTATGTTTTCATCGCCATTTATCATTATTCCTTTCATTTAATTTTGTTTAATCTAGGTCTTAATTAAACTTCATCTTCCACATAGGCATATTGCCAACTTTTTGGTGCTTTGCGAACTCTATATTCAACCCAATCCGTATAAGGCGGACAATCCATACCGCAACTAATTGTTTCTCTTTTGAAAGTAGAGAACTCACCTAACTCCATCGGCTTATTAAAGATGACTAGATTGTTAATGTGCCAGACTTTACAATTACTAAATTCATTATTAAGGTCTTTAATAGATATGCACGATTTTAGCGACAAATCGAACGGACTCAAAGTAGCAGTTTGCGATTCCCAATTCAAAGTAACAATCTCTTCTGTCTTATTCAATGTAAACTTAGCAACGACTTTGCCGTTAATTATATCGAACCGTTTCGGGAAAGGAGATTTTCCAATTTCTAAAACATATCGTGGATTTTCTCCTCTATACTCCTCGTCCCAAATATCCACAATGCTTGCATTTCCATTCTTACAATATAAATACACATCAATAGGCAACTCACATTTAGGCATTGTCTTTCTAATCTCGATGGTTTTCTCACCATTCAGTATTTTAACTAAATGTTGTGGTCTAATCGACATTAAGATTACTTTATACATTCTTATTCTCCTTATGAATAATTAGCGGTTTAACCTATACCACCGCTTAAGGTTAGTAGCATAATTAGAACGGTAATTTTTTCTCGTCAGCTTCGAGATCTAATAAAACTTAATTACTCGGTATGTTTTCATCGCCATTTATCATTATTCCTTTCATTTAATTTTGTTTAATCTAGGTCTTAATTAAACTTTTCCTTCCACATAGACATATTGCCAACTTCGGGGTGCTTTGCGAACTCTATTGAAAGCAGAGAACTCACCATTCAACCCAAGCCGTATAAGGCGGACATTCCATACCGCATCTAATTGTTTCTCTTTTAACTCCATCGGCTTATTAAAGATGACTAGATTGTTAATGTGCCAGACTTTACAATTACTAAATTCATTATTAAGGTCTTTAATAGATATGCACGATTTTAGCGACAAATCGAACGGACTCAAAGTA
>DATESD010000106.1:0-4338 GCA_035270985.1 Bacilli bacterium
CCAATTGTATTAATTCCGAGGTTGCGCAATTTTGGCGCCGTCTTTTGGCCAACTCCTTGCATGGCTTCAATTGGTAGGGGCCACAACATTACATCAATTTCTCGCTTCCGTAGGATTGTAATCCCTAGCGGTTTTTGCATATCACTCGCCATTTTAGCTAAAAATTTGTTAGGAGCAATCCCGATACTGCAAGGTAACTGGTATAAGTTTACCAAATCGTCTTGAATTTTATGGGCTATTTTTATAGCATCACTATTATAGTCAGAAACATCAACATAAGCTTCATCGATACTTGCCATTTCTACTTTTTCGGTTATGGTTAATAAGTATTCATAAAATTTCTCTGAGCATGAACTGTAAAGTTCCATATCCGGAGGAATAACAACAATGTTTTTACATAATTTAAAGGCTTCGCGAACTTGCATAGTTGTCTTTATCCCATATGCCCTAGCTTCGTAACTAGCAGTTAAAATAATGCTCCGTTGAAAGGGATCATCATGAGCAATCACAACAGGCTTTTTGAACAATTCTGGGTCTTCCGCAATCTCACAGGAAGCGAAAAAACAATTCATATCGATGTGTAAAATTATTTGGGGAGTTTTCATTTTTTGCTTTCCTTTTCTAAAAGATTGTGTTATAATCATAGATGTTAATATTATAACACAAAACACGAGGTGATAAAAGTGAAAAATAATAAACCAAAAAAAGAAAAAACACCGTTTATAAAGACAAAAACAAAATTAGATGGTGGTATTGAAGTTGAATTACAAAAGAGTCCGGGTAACACGCTAGTAGGGAAAATCTTTGCTGTGGCAATAGCTTTCATTACATTATTTGGTGGTGTATTTGCCTTAATCTATTTATTACTACAATTAAATAAATAAAAGTCGTTTATAAAAAACGGCTTTTTTTTACGCTTATTTAATTTGTGGTTTAAGCAATTCAATCGCTAGATTTTTACTAGCTTCTGTTATTTGACCATTAGAAATCATCATCGCAATTTCATCAACTCGATCAATAAACGATAAATTGGCAATTTCAGTAATTGTGCGGTTATTAATTATTTTCTTGCTGATTTTTAAATGATTTTCCGCAATTGCTGCTACTTGTGGCAAATGGGTAACGCAGAGAACTTGAGCGTTTATGGCAATCTCTTTAATTTTGCTCGCGATACTATAAGCAATTTCTCCACTAACGCCATTATCAATCTCATCGAAGATTAACGTTTGCAGTTCTAGTTTATGGGCTACTAAAGTTTTTAATGCTAGCATAAAACGGGAAAGTTCTCCCCCGGAAGCTACTTTTGCGAGCGGCTTTAAAGGTTCGCCTTTATTAAAAGAAATTAGAAAATCGATAGTGTCAATACCATCTTTTTTAAACTCAATTTTATTCTGCGTGAAAACTACAGAAAATTGAATATCTTTTAATTGTAAATCCCGCAAAGTTATTTTCATTTTACTAACAAAATCATTAGCTAATTGTTGGCGATATTGACTAATTTTTTGTCCCCAAGTTAAAGTCTTTTGATAACTTTCGCTAACTTTCTTTTTTAAATCAGCTAGGATAAAATCAAAATTTTCAATGTCATTAATTTCTCGACTTATTTTTTGATAGTACTCGACAATCTCGACAGTCGGCATTTTGTATTTACGCTTTAAATCAGAGTAAAGTCCTAAGCGAGAATTTATATTATCTAGTTCTTGAAGATCAATCTCATTTTTCGAAAAATCAGCGGCAATCTCGGTAACAATATCGTTTAAGTTGTAATAACTATCTTCGATTCTTTGACGATAATCTTCATATTTTTTATCATATTTTTCTACTTTTGTTACTAAAGATATGCTTTGGTAAATATTATTTAGAATATTGTTTTCTTCGTAAAGTTCGTTAAACTGACTAATACTAGTGACAATTGATTCATAATTATTTAAGATATTAGCTCTTTCATGTAAGTCGCTTTCTTCAGCAACACTAATGTTAGCTTTAGCAATTTCATCTATTTGGTAATGATAAAAGGAAAGCTTTTCTTTTCCTAATGCTTCTTTGGCGACTAAGTCATGATAATCTTTGAAGTGAGTATTATAAATTTTTAGTTCATTTGTATAATTATCTAGCCAAGAATTGACAGTTTCATCATCGATGAAAGCTAAATAATTTCGTGGATTAGTTAATTTTTGTGTGTCAAACTGCGTATGAATATCACCAATGTATTCGGAAATTTCGGCTAATGTTGCTAGGGATACCGAATATTCATTAATCCGACAAGTACTTTTGCCATTAGCTAAAATTTCTCTTTTAATTGTTAACAAATCATCATTAGTAATTTCAATATCTTTTTCTTGAAGAATTTTAACTAATTTAGGATTTATTTGCGTGAAGACCCCCTCAATTACAGCCTTAGTCTCCCCGTGACGAATTAATTCTGATGATGATCGATTAGCAAATAGCAAGCCAATGGCATCAATAATTAAAGACTTTCCGGCTCCAGTTTCACCAGTTAAAACCGTCATTTTATCAGCAAATTCAATATTAATATTATCAATTATCGCAAAGTTTTTTACAAGTAATGATGTTAACATATGTCACCTATATTTTTCTATGATATCGCGGATATCTAAGCCTAAAGATTTTTTTATTTGTTTTACTGTTCCAACTTCTAAAAAGCCGTCTTTAATATTATAAACATCAATATCGATATTTAATTTATCGATAGTATTAAGATAAGAAATTGCTTGGGCAAGAGAGCCCTCACCAATAACTTCTTCATAAATAATAACTTTTTTATTTTCCAAACGTTTAATTAAGTCCAAATCTAGTGGTTTAATAAACAAAGCGTTTATTAAACCTAAATCCGCTTGTTCTTCCGTAAGTATTTCCTTAAATTTATCAACTACAGGACCATAAGTTATAACGTTAGTCTCCCGAAGCGGGATTATTTCTTCCCATTTTCCGAGACTGACAGTTGAAGGAAGGTCCCCTTGCTTGATGTTATATTTAGGGTAACGAATCACAAATGGCGCTTGTGTTGTTAGGGCCAAAGCAAATAAGGCCTCAGCTTGTGATAAATCCTTCGGCATTGTAATGATAAAATTAGGTAAGTGACTTAAAAAGGCAATATCGAAAGTCCCTTGATGAGTGTTACCATCAGCAGTTACTATTCCGGCACGATCGACTAAGAAAATTACATGCGCCTTAGTGCGAGCAACATCATGATTTAACTCATCATAAGCTCGTTGTAAGAATGTTGAATAGATCGGAATAATCGGAATTAATCCTTCTCTCGCCATCGCTACCGCCATGACGACGGCATTTTCTTCGCCAATACCAACATCAATAATTTGCCCGGGTAATTTCTCTCTGAATTCATTAAGCTCTGAGCCGCAAATTGTCGCGGAAGAAATAACTTTTATTTGTGAGTTTTCTCTCGCTTTTTGGAATAGCAAATTACTGATTCCCACACTCCATGAGCAATATCCCGGTTTAGTTTCCTTTAAACTCTCTCCCGTAGTTAGATCAAAGGGACCGACTCCATGCCAAACGCCTACTTTATCGGCTTCTGCTAAAGGGTAACCTTTCCCTTTAATCGTCTTAATATGCAAGAAAACAGAACGATTAGTACTCTTGGCAAACATTAGATATTTAATTAAAGCTTTTAAATCATGGCCATCGATAGGGCCAAAATATTTATATTCTGCTCCGATTGTTAAAGGTCGGTCTTTATAAGCAATAGAAATTAAACCGCGTTTTAACCACTCCAACAAGTGTTTAATAAATCTAGGAGTAATTCTTTTTATTAAGCCGTAAGATTTCTTAACGCGAATATTATTAAAAACTTTTGCTAGTCCCCCAACATTTGGTGAAATAGACATTTCATTATCATTTAGAATAATAATAGCTTTTTGTTCACTTTTTCCCGCTAAATAATTTAGCGAAGATAAAGCTAAACCATTTTGGATAGCTCCATCCCCGATGATGGCGACAACTTCACCGATATTAACACCGCTGGCTTTGGCTTCAAGAAAACCACAAGCTGCTGCGATGCTTGTTGAAGAATGGCCGGCTTCCCAAACATCATGGATGCTTTCATTATATTTAAAAAAGCCATTTAAGCCGTTTTGCTGACGTAATTGGGGAAAATCTTTGGCACGGCCGGTTAATATTTTATGCGTATAGCCTTGGTGACCGACATCAAAGATTAATTTATCATGAGGACTATTAAAGACATAGTGTAAAGCTATCGTTAACTCAACAACGCCTAAATTGGAAGACAAATGCCCTCCTGTATGACTTACGTTTGTTAAGATGTAATCCCGAATTTGTGAAGCTAAGGCTTCTAGT
>DATESD010000107.1:0-9345 GCA_035270985.1 Bacilli bacterium
AATATAATAGAATTGTGAAGGATGAACAATGATAAAAATTTTGGGATTACTACAATCAACAATGAAAGAACCAACTGATTATGGTTGGTTTCATCTTTTGTTTTGGGCAATTATTATCGGATTAACGATTTTCTTATGTTCTAAATATGAAGATTCTTCAGCAGAAAAATTAAAGAAAATATTAAAAATATTTACATATACCCTAATAGGTTTTGAAATATATAAACAATTAGTGTTTTCTTATAGCATTGTTGATACTAATATTATTTGGGATTATCAGTGGTATGCTTTTCCTTTTCAATTTTGTTCAACGCCCATGTATGCGGGATTAATTGTGATTCACGCTAAGCGTGAGAGCACTAGAGAAAAAGCTTTGGCATTTCTCGCTACATATTCTATTTTTGCTGGTTTAGCGGCGATGGTATATCCAAATGATATCTTTGTTACTGAAATCGGAATTAACATTCAGACGATGATTCATCATGGAGGCATGGTTGTTATCGGAGTATATTTATTATATAGTCAGATTGTGCCGATTAAACTAGTTACTGTGAAAAAAGCTGCAGTACTTTTTATCATTTTCTTCTTAATCGCCTTACTGTTGAATGTTATTGTTTATCAAGTTGGCATTAACGAAACATTTAATATGTTTTTTATTGGTCCGTATTATAAATGTACTTTGCCTATTTTAAATATAATTTATGAACAAACACCTTATTTTTTGTTTTTGCTAATTTATACTTTAGGATTCTCAGGTGTTGCTTGTATAATTTTAGGCTTAGCAGGCATTGTGAAAAAAACTTTCACAAGTGCTAATAATAAAACCGTTGATGACTAGCAGCATGTTGTCTTATCAAATGTTAGCCATCTATTTTTGCTTTTAAATGGGGATTTTCACAGTGGAAAGACAACTTTCCACTTTTTTATTTTTTTGACCGATATTAGTAATTTAATGAGACAAGATGTTTTTTAAAAAATATATTATGCTTCATTTGGTTAAAATAAAGAAGCATGATATAATAATTATATAGTAGTATAATTATAAGGTGATTTTATGAAAATAATTTACGGTGGAGCTTTTAATCCACCAACAAAAGCTCATTATGAAATAGCAAAGTATATAATAGAAAAATATCCTGATAGCGAATTTGTTTTTATGCCTGCTGGCAATGTTTATAAAAAACCAGGTTTAGAAAAAGATATTAAAAGACTGGCGATGTTGCAACTAATATGTAAAAAACTAGATAACAAGGCCACCATTTCAACATTTGAATTCGATCAGGAAGTTTTTTGTGGAACGTACTGTACTATGGAGCAATACCAATACCAAGATGCCTACTTCCTAATGGGAGCTGATAACTTGGCTGACATTAAAAAATGGATCAGATACCCTGAAGTAGTGTATGAGAATAAATTCATTATTATGCCGCGTGAAGATTATGATATTGAGGCGATTTTCGCTAAAAACAAAATTTTACGAAAAATGAGAAAGAACTTTATTATTTTGCAAGAATTTGATAATATATATATATCGTCAACTGCATATCGTAAAACTAAGGACGATTCCTTATTAATTGCTGAAGTAGCCCAATACATTAAAGAAAATAAATTATATCAGGAGGAGAAATAATGTACTCAAATGGATTTTTAAAAGTTGCTGCCGCTAGCCCAGTTTCTCGAGTTGGCGACCCAATGTTTAATGTTAAAGAAATGTTAAAACTTGTTGAGGAAGCTAAGTTAAAAGAGGCTTCATTTATTTGTTTTCCTGAACTGTGCGTTAGTGGTTATTCAATTGGCGATTTAGTTTTTCAAAAATATCTTTATGATGATTGCTTAGAAGCTATTAAGTATTTTTTACGTAGCAATACCTTTAAGGGCGTTGTTATCTTTGGAGCATATGTTTTCATTAATGACGTTATTTATAATTGTAGTTTTATCACGCAAAAAAAGAAAATTTTAGGAATTGTTCCAAAAATTTTCTTACCGAATACGCATGAATTTAATGAAGCAAGATGGTTTGCTTCAGGAGCAGATATTATTGATGATATTGCTAGCATTAATTTTTTTGATGAAGATATTCCTTTCGGAAAGATTATTTTTGCAACCGAAAGTGGAGATGTTAATTTTGCTACCGAAGTATGCTCTGATTTGTGGGCGCCAATTTCTCCTCATGAAAGTTTGTATGCTAATGGAGCATTAATATGCTTTAACTTAAGCGCTAGCCCAGCGTATGTTGGTAAGAAAGAATTGCGGAAAACATTAACTAAAAGCGCTAGCTTGAAATTTAATGGCGGTTACGTCTATGTCTCTAATAATTCGAGTGAGTCTACTAGTGATGTTGTTTTTAGTGGGCATAAATTAATTTGTGAGAACGGTGTAATAATTGCTGAAAGCGAAGAGATTAATTTGCAAAACAGTATTCTTTATGGTGATTTTGATATTTTGCAACTTCATCACATTCGCCGTAACAATAATTATTATAAAAATGTGCAATGGCTTGCTCGCGATACAAACATAACTAGAGTAATTTATGAACTAGAAGAACTAGAAGATTTTACTTTTGAAAAGAATATTGATCCTCTTCCTTTTGTTCCTAAAAAGAAAGAAGAGTATACCGATATTATCAACATTCAGGCAACTAGCGTTATTAAAAGATTAGAATATATTGGTATTAATAAAGTTGTCATCGGTGTTAGCGGTGGACTTGATTCGACACTCGCTTTATTATCGTTATGTTATGCCTTTGATAAATATAATATTTCTCGCGAAAATATCATTGCCTATGCTCTTCCGTCTAAAGCAACAAGCGAAAGAACATATAAAAACAGTATGGTTTTGCTAACCAAATTGGGTGTAACGATTAAAGAAATTAATATTTATACTGACGTTTTACGGCAACTAAAAGCTATTGGTCATGATTCACTAACAAAAGATGTAACTTTTGAGAATGTCCAAGCGCGTTTCCGCACTTATACCTTGATGAACGCTGCTAACTTATATAATGCTATTGTAATTGGTACTTCCGATATGAGTGAAATTGCTTTAGGCTGGTCAACTTTTGGTGGTGATCACATGGCAATGTACGCTATTAATGCTGGTTTACCAAAAACAGTTGTTAGAGAAACGGTAAGGCATTTTAAAGAGATTTACCTAGATGTTGCTGATGTTATCGAAGATATAATTACAACACCTATTACCCCAGAATTAACTGATGCTAAGCAATCAACTGAAGATATTATTGGTAAGTATGAAGTTAACGATTTTATTTTATATCATTTCTTGAAAAACGGTGATGATACTGAGAGAATTGCATACTTATTATTTAAGGCGATGGATATTCCTTGTAAAGAAGCGCGAGAGCTCGTAGTTAAGTTCAATAAACGTTTCTATTCACAACAATTTAAGCGTTTAACTTCGCCGGAATCAGTAAAAATTATGAGTTTGTCGCTATCACCGCGAACTGAATTAAAATTAAATGGCGATATTTATCGCGTTGAAAATAAGTAAAATTATGGGAGATATTTTTGAAGTTTTCATGGTTGTACTATTTGGCTTATCGTGGCCTTTAAATATAATCAAGTCAATTAAATCGCGAACCGCCAAAGGAAGATCATATTTCTTCGTAATTTGTGTGATGATTGGTTATCTTTGCGGGATAATAAGTAAAATTCTAAATGATAATATCAGCTATGTGTTTATCTTTTATTGTCTTAACCTAGCCATGGTTACTGTAGATTTAGGATTCTTACTCCGTAATATTAAGTTAGATAAATTAGCATATCAAGATGAAAAGGTTATTTACAATTAATAACCTTTTTTTTATTAATGAAATATTAAACTAAAAACTAATTGCTTTTTTATGATTTTTGTTGTAAAATATTGATAACAACGAAGAATAGGAAGAGTAAATGACGAACGGACTTTTAGAGAGTGACCGCATGGTGCAAGGTCATAGCCAAAGCATTGAAAGTAACCTAGGAGTTGGTAAAGTGAAATAGCAGTAGCTTTATTCGTCTAATCAGCGTTAAGGGATAAACAAGTGCTCATGAAGTTATCTTTATGGGAATTAAGGTGGTACCACTGAAATAAATCAGTCCTTAGAAGCCCTGTCTTCTAGGGACTTTTATTATTATTTTCTATTGAGGTGAAAGAAAAATGGAACTAAAAGATTTATCAACAAAATACGATTTTAAATCAGTTGAAAAAGGGAAATATGAAAAGTGGCTTAAAGAAGGATATTTTACTGCTGGTGACATTAGTAAAAAGCCTTATACAATCGTCATTCCCCCACCGAATATTACCGGTAAACTACATCTTGGCCATGCTTTAGATACAACTCAACAAGATATAATAATTCGTCGCAAAAGAATGCAAGGATTTGATGCTTTGTATTTACCGGGAATGGATCATGCTTCAATTGCCACCCAAGTTAAAGTAGAAGCGAGATTACGGGAACAAGGAATTTCGCGCTATGATTTAGGTCGCGAAAAATTTATGGAAGTTTCATGGCAATGGAAAGAAGAATATGCCACTATTATTCGTAAGCAATGGGCGGCGATTGGCTTAAGTCTTGATTACTCCCGCGAACGATTTACGCTTGATGAAGGCTTGAATCAAGCAGTAAATGAAGTATTTGTGAGAATGTATAATGATGGAATTATCTATCAGGGAGAAAAAATTATCAACTGGGATATTCTTAGCAAAACAGCGTTATCTAATATTGAAGTAGAATATCGCGATGTTGCTGGAGCATTCTACCATATTATTTATCCATTTGTAGATGGCGAAGGGGGAATTGAAATCGCTACAACTCGTCCAGAAACGATGTTTGGTGATACAGCCTTAATGGTTCATCCAGAAGATGAACGTTATCAACAATATCTCGGCAAAGAAGTTTATATTCCGGGAACGGAAATAAAAATTCCGGTTATTAGTGATGAATATGTTGATATGAGTTTTGGCACCGGTGCTGTAAAGGTTACGCCTGCCCATGACCCAAATGACTTTGAAGTTGGTTTAAGACATAATTTAGCTCGTCCACTGTGCATGGAAGAAGATGGCACGATGGGCGAAATTGCTGGCAAGTATCATGGGATGGAACGTTTTGCGTGCCGTAAAGCTGTAGTTGCTGATTTACAAAAACTAGGTTTATGTACCAAGATTAAAAAAATGACCCACGCTGTTGGCCATAGTGAAAGAACTGGTGTTGTTGTTGAACCACGGTTATCAAAACAATGGTTTGTCGCGATGGATACCATGGCCAAAGATTTACTAGAAATGCAAAAAGATGAAAGCAAAAAAATAGAATTTGTTCCGAGTCGTTTTGAAAAAATATTTACAAACTGGTTAGATAACATTCAAGACTGGTGTATTTCCCGGCAACTATGGTGGGGACACCGAATTCCTGCTTGGTATAAAGATGATCAAGTTTATGTTGGCCTAACAGCTCCTAAAGAAGAAGGTTGGGTGCAAGATGAAGATGCCTTGGATACTTGGTTTTCTAGTGGATTATGGCCTTTTTCAACGTTAGGCTGGCCGCAAGAAACCCTAGATTTTAAGAGATATTTTCCTACCGACACCTTAGTTACAGGCTATGATATTATTTTCTTTTGGGTAGCCCGCATGGCTTTTCAATCACAGTATTTACTCGGTGAGCGACCATTTAAAAAAGTTTTAATCCATGGAATTATTCGTGATGAAATTGGCCGTAAAATCAGTAAATCATTAGGAAATGGCGTTGATATGGTTGAGGCTATTGAAAAATATGGTGCTGATAGCTTGCGTTATTTTATTACAACATCATCCGCACCAGGTCTAGATTTTCGCTATTCCGAGGAAAAGATAGAAGCAGCTTGGAATTTCATCAATAAAATTTGGAATATTTCGCGTTTTATCGGTCTTAATTTCGCGAGTAATAATTATCAAAATGAACCAATTAAACCGGAATTACTAAATACTGTTGATAAATGGATTTTAAGCCGCTTAAATAAAACAATTAAAGCCGCTGATGATAACTATGAGAAATTCGATTTTGGCGAGGCGGCTAAGGCCATTTATAAATTCACTTGGAATGATTTTGCTGCTTGGTATTTAGAAATGACAAAAGTTACTTTTCAAACCGGTAGTGCAGAAGAAAAAATTAACACTTGTAGTGTTTTAAATTATGTCTTAACGGCAATCTTGCAGTTATTACATCCTTTTATGCCGTTTGTTACGGAAGAAATATATCAAATGTACCATGAAGATAGTATTACAGTTAGTGATTGGCCACAAGTTAATAAAGATTATAATTACCGTGATGCTAATAATATTGCTGTAATTTATGATATAATTACCGCTGTCAGAAATATTAGAACAAGTAAAAATGTTGCCTATAGCAAGAAAATTGCACTGTTATTAGAAGTTCATGATGAAAAACTAGTTAATTTCATCAAGAAAAATATTAACTATGTCAGCAAATTTACTAATTTTAGTACACTAGCAATCGAGGCGAAAGAATTAGATAAGAAGTTAGCGATCGTTGAAGTATTAGCAAAACTAACCGTTATCGTTCCATTAAAAGCCTTAGTTGATATTGCGGAAGAAAAATTAAAATTAGTCGCTAATAAAGACAAAATATTATTAGAAATAAAGCGGGCGGAACAAATGTTAAATAATCCTGGTTTTGCGCTAAAAGCCCCCCAAGAAAAAATAGATGCTGAGCAAGAAAAACTAGGTAATTATAAAAAGAAATTAGTGGAATTAGAAAAATTATTAACAGAACTAGAGTAAAAAGCTGAAAAGAGTTGATAGAGTGTTTAATGATGTTAAAGAGTTAATATCATGGATTGAAGTACAAAAAAGAATTGTCCCCAAGACTCAACTAGAAAAGATGTTTCGTTTATGTGAAGTCTTTGGTTCTCCCCAAAACAAAATAAAATATGTCCATGTTGGGGGTACAAATGGTAAAGGTTCAACTGTAGCTTTTATTAAAACTGTTTTGATGGAAGCTGGATATAATGTCGGGACTTACGTTTCTCCATATGTTATTTCTTTCAATGAAAGAATTGAATATAACGATATTTATATTGCTGATGAGGATGTTCTCCGAATTGGTAATTATATAATTGCAAAATATGATGAAATAGAAGCAAGAGGAATTATTAGTCCAACATTCTTTGAGTTTATTACTTTAATGGCTTTTATTTATTTTAGTGAGCTTAAAGACCTTGATATTGTGATTTTGGAAGTTGGTTTAGGTGGCTTGCTCGATAGCACTAATGTTATAACGCCTTTAGTATCAGTGATAACTAATGTTGCCTTTGACCATATGAAAGTTTTGGGCGATACTCTCGAAGAAATTGCGGAAAACAAATTGGGAATTGTGAAGCCGAATATTCCTTTAATTACACTAGAAAACGCCAAGCTTAACGATATTTTTAGCGAAAAATGTCGCCAAACAACCTCAAAGCTAATCTTAGTCAAAAAGAGTGATATTAAAAATATTATGATTTCTAAAACAGAAACTAAATTTGATTATAAAAATTATCAAAATATTATTACTAATAAATTAGGTGCTTATCAAACGGAAAATTGTTCCTTAGCTTTAGAAGCTCTAGATTATTTACGCCAACACCACCATCTAAAAATAACTGATGAAAATATTTATCAAGGGTTTAGTAATGTTTATTGGCCGGGAAGGTTGCAAATATTATCATTAGCACCTTATATTATTATTGATGGAGCCCATAATATTGATGGAATTACAAGACTGGCCGAGTTTCTCGCAACCATTAAAGAAAAAAGAAAAGTGACGATCATTTTCGCTGTTTCTAAAGATAAGGCAAAAGACCAGATGATTTCAGTGCTTGATCATTTAGCGGATGAAATAATTTTTACGATGTTTCATTATAAAAGAAGTGATACACCGGATTATTTATTTAGTTTATCACAAAACCAAAATAAAAAATTATCGTTTGATTTAGATGAATTATTACAAGATGCATTTAGTCGTCCCAAGGATGAGGTAATTGTTTTTTGTGGATCACTATATTTTGTTAGTGAAATATTGCATAAAGTTCGCGGAGAAAACGCTGAAAACGAGAGTAAAAAAGAGGCATAAAGCCTTTTTTTAATTGTAATATGTTTTCTGAATATTAATTAAGTATTCTCCAAGGTTGTATTAGCTGCGCTTTTATTTTATAATAGAGGTATAAATATAATATTGGGGATTGAAACGGATGTTAGGAGCAATAGTCGGTGATATAGTAGGTTCGCGAATTTATTCAACTTAATTATTATGATCTTAGTTTTGCGCTTGATGAACTTCGTCCAACATATGAATTTGATGTAACTTGTCAAGGAACCGTTCCTCCCGCCATCGTTGTTTTTTTGGAGGCCAATAGTTTTGAAGAGGCGATTAGAAATGCCATTAGTCTTGGTGGCGATGCTGATACTCTAGCGGCTATAACTGGGTCAATCGCGGAAGCGTATTGGCAAATCCCCGCTGATATTCGTCGTAAAGCCCTAAGGTATTTAGATAATTTTCTCTTAGATATCTTAAATAGATTTGAAGAGTTTCGCCTAGGACTTAAGTAATTAAGTCCTTTTTAAAGAAAAATCTTGTTTCCTCACTAATATATTATTAGAGAGGTAAATATGAAATATACATTAAAAGAAATGCCTTGTGAAGAGCGTCCTCGTGAACGCCTCCTGCAATACGGAGCAAAATCACTGTCTAATCAAGAATTGCTTGCCATTCTCCTAACAACAGGAACTAAAGGGGTTTCGGTAATTGAAGTAGCAAGCAATTTATTGATTAAGTTTAAAAATATCGAAACATTAAATGAAGTAACAATTGAGGAGTTATGCAAAGTCAGTGGAATAGGTAAGGCGAAAGCGATAATGCTGCTGGCAGCAATTGAATTAGGGCGCCGGATTAACACTTCAAGTGCGATTAATATTCCGATTCATACGCCGAAAGATGCTTACCGCTATTTAGCGGCAAACATGAATTATTTGACGCAAGAGCACTTAGTTTGTCTATACTTAAACATTAAAAGCGAGGTTTTATCGTACCGGACGATTTCGATTGGAACGGTCTCTTCCACTGTCTTTAATCCGAAAGATATTTTTAAGTGGGCTCTGAAATTATCAGCGAGTTTTGTTATCGTGGCCCATAACCATCCGAGTGGGGACCCAAGTCCTAGTACAAATGATATTTTAATGACTGAAAAAATTATAGCTACGGGTAAAGCTGTCGATGTTGAAGTAATTGACCATATCATTATTGGTAAGGGACGCTATTATAGTTTTTTAGAGCAAGCCAAAGGCAAAAAATTAATTCTTGATTAAGAGGTAAATATG
>DATESD010000108.1:0-15965 GCA_035270985.1 Bacilli bacterium
ATGACCTAACATTTCCATTTGTGTAATCGCATCTTCGAATGTCATTGGTGTTAATTCTACTGATTTTGACTTTACCAAATTGGTAATCATTACTTCCGTTTTCATTTTTTCTAAATCAAAATCACTTGTTGTTTGATAGTATTGCGAAACACCAGCTCGACGCTTTAAACTTGAATAAATCTTTGATTTGTGACGACGAATCTGAGCTTCTAGTTTGTCAACGGCTAAATCAAGAGCGAGTAAAAATGTCTCCGCTTTGATCTCCGCCCTTAAAAGAATGTTTCTTGTTGGAATGGTGATTTCTACGGTTTTACCATCATCATATTCCTTACATAAAACGTTGGCTTCCAAATCCTCGCGGCGATTAAAGAATTGATCGAGTTTAGCTAGTTTCTCTTCTGCTTGTTCCTTAAACTTTGGACTTACATAAGTTTTGTTTTTAGTGCGTACAACAACTTTCATTTTTTCATCTCCTTTACTATTTGTTACAATTAATTATACCATTTTTTGCAAACAAATACAATTTTTTGCTCTTTTTTTTATAAAAATATTAACCAATAATAATCTGAACATCTAAATTTAAATCTAAAAAAGCTTCTAGAATGTTATCTATTTTTTCGAAATTAAGATCATCTAAAATTAGTAAAACAATTTGCTCTTGAAAAGCTTCAGCTTCAAGCAATAATTGCTTAAGTTTTGGGGAAAAGGCGAAAAGCTCGATATCGTCCACAATTATGTAACGACATGTTTCAGTTAAGTGGTATATCCCGACTACTCGTCGCCCAATATTAATAATTTCATCCCGCTTTAGGTCGGGACAATCCTTACAACTCCAAAAATAAAACAAATCAAAAATTGATCTTTGCTTTTTACATTTCATTTGTATCACCATTATTATATTAGGTAATAAAATGCTTTTTACTTTAAAAAAAAGAAGCAAAGCTTCTTTTTAAATG
Source organism: Bacilli bacterium (assembly GCA_035270985.1). Lineage (GTDB taxonomy): Bacteria > Bacillota_I > Bacilli_A > ML615J-28 > CAG-698 > JAAYBG01. The sequence continues at coordinate 957 of DATESD010000108.1, forward strand.
ACAATATTAACTAATTTTTGGGGAACAACAATAACCTTTTTAATAACGGTTCCTTTTAATAGTTCTTGAATTTTCTCACAAGCAAGGGCTTTTTGTTTTAAATCAGCATCCGTAATCGTTGCCTCAACAACTAATTTCTCACGAATCTTACCATTGATCTGAATAACAACTGTGACGCTATCTTCTTTTATCTTTTCCTCATCAAAAACTGGCCATTTACTATAAGCAATAGATTCATCTTTGTTTAACACTTGTTCATATAATTCTTCCGTTAAATGTGGAGCGATCGGGTTAAGCAGTTTTAAAAATCCTTCTAGGTATTCATACGGAATGTTTTGGTTTTTATAACATTCATTAATGAAGATCATCATTTGGCTAATTGCCGTATTAAAACAAAGATTTTTATAATCTTCTGTAACCTTTTTAACTGTTTGGTGATAAACCTTTTCTAAAGCTTTATTCTCATCAACGATGGAAGCCATTTCGGTATATAGGCGATAGACTCTTTCAAGAAATCTTCTTGGTCCTTCTACTCCAGCTGTTGACCATGGCTTAGTTGCTTCAAGTGGCCCCATAAACATCTCATAAAGGCGCAAAGTATCAGCCCCATATAGATTAACAATATCATCAGGATTAACAACATTTCCTTTGGATTTACTCATTTTTTCGCCATCTTCACCTAGAATCATTCCTTGGTTAAACAACTTTTGATATGGTTCGTGCGAGGCAACAATTCCACAATCATACAAGACTTTATGCCAGAAGCGTGAATATAGCAGATGCAGAACAGCATGTTCTGTTCCTCCAATATATAAATCCACAGGTAACCAGTAATTAACAATCTCTTGTACTTTTGGATCCGATAAATCAAGGAAATCATCATTTTCTCGTAAAATATAGCCGATGTAATACCAACAGCTTCCCGCCCATTGCGGCATCGTATTCGTTTCCCGACGGCCTTTAACGCCATCGCTGCGAACAACTTCTAGCCATTCTTTGGCATTAGCAAGGGGAGACTCTCCAGTTTTACTTAAGGAAACCTTTTCTAGAATCGGTAATTCCAGGGGTAATTCATCAAGACCTAAAGTCTCAATTTTCCCATCTTCATAAATAATTACCGGGAATGGTTCACCCCAATATCTTTGGCGAGAAAAAATCCAATCGCGCAATTTATAACTAACACTAGCTTCCCCGCAATTTTTTTCGGCGAGAAACTCGAGCATTAAATCAATACCTTCTTGTTTAGAAGTGCCATTGATGAATTCAGAATTAATATGGGGAGCATCTCCCGTAAAAGCTTCTTTACTAATATCGCCATCTAAAACGGGGATTATTTCTAAATCAAACTTTTTCGCAAACTCATAATCCCGTTGATCATGAGCCGGAACAGCCATAATCGCCCCTGTTCCATAAGTTGCTAGCACGTAATCAGCAATCCAAATTGGCACCTTTTTTTGATTAACAGGATTAACCGCATAAGCTCCGGTAAACATTCCTGTTTTTTCTTTATTTAAGTCCGTTCTATCTAAATCAGATTTTGATTTTGCAAAATTAATGTATTGCCTAACCGCTTCAGTTTGTTCACTAGTCATAATTTTAGTGACTAATTCATGTTCTGGTGACAAGACACAATAAGTAGCACCAAATAAAGTATCAGCCCTTGTTGTAAAGACAGCAAAACTAAGCTCAGTACCCGCAACGGCAAAAGTTACATTTGCCCCGACACTTTTACCAATCCAGTTTCTTTGCATATCTTTAACCGATTCTGGCCAATCAACATCATCTAAATCCTTTAATAACCGCTCAGCGTAAACCGTAATCTTTAATACCCATTGGCGCATTGGTTTTTTAACAACGGGAAAACTACCCCGTTCACTAACCATTTTACCATTAACATTCAATACTTCTTCATTAGCTAGAACAGTGCCTAGTTCATCACACCAATTTACTTCAATATCTTTGATCTCAGCAAGACCTTTTTCATATAATTTAGTAAATATCCATTGCGTCCATTTATAATATTTCGGATCACAAGTCGCCAGTTCCCGGTCCCAGTCATATGACAAGCCCAAATTTAATAATTGTTTCTTGAAAACCTGAATATTATTTTTCGTGAACTCCCGTGGATCGCGTCCCGTATTGATTGCATACTGTTCAGCAGGAAGACCAAAGGCGTCCCATCCCATCGGATGCATAACATTATAGCCTTGCATTCTTTTCATCCGTGCGACAATATCAGTTGCCGTATACCCTTCCGGATGGCCAACATGAAGGCCAACACCACTTGGATAAGGGAACATATCTAAAGCATAAAACTTAGGTTTATCCTTTGTCTTTTCGGCTTTAAAAATTTTATTTTTGTCCCAATAGTTTTGCCATTTTTTTTCTATTTCTAAATGATTATAGCTCATTTTTATTCCCTCCAATAACGATAGTTTGCCCTAATTTGGCTGAGTTAACAACCATCAAGATAAATCCGATATAATATAACATTAGAATTCCAAATAACTCAGATAGTAAATTACCTAAAACATAAGGCGCCATTACATAAATTACCATTTGCCATAACTTAGAAAACTTAATTTTAGCTCCTGTATTTATTCTTTGAAAGACAGTTGTAATCAAACTCCAAATGATGATGCTACCAAGAGCTCCGGAAATAGCCATAACAATACTTGCAATCGTTATATATGGCCGGAAATATGCTAGTTTTTCCGTAACGATCGGTAAGACGATGTCCCAAAAAGCATCGTCATTATTATATGCCGCACTAAAGTCAAGATTTTCTAACTGTGGGTAATCAGCATAAGATAATAGAACATCTGTATATATTGAGTAATTAAAGATAATACCATTTTTTGTCAGGATAATTGTCGGTGTGGTTGACACTTCCGATTTTGGTAAATTTGTTAAAGTAGCTTTAACTATTATCCCGTTTTTAAGGATTTTACTATACAAAAAATCCGTGTTTCCATCAATATGAAATAATTGATCATGCTTAATATAAAACGGCATCTCGACGCCATCACGATAAAAATCTTCCCGCAATTCTAATTTCTCGTTATAACCGAAAGGGCTATCTTTATTAACAGTTACTAAACTAGGTAAGGCCATTAATAAGACTAAAATCAACATATATAAAAATGTTAGCCAGCGACTATCACTTTGATAATTTACTATTTCCTGTGGGGAAAACAAACCACTTGATAATCTTCTAATTAATTTCATTAGTAACCTCCTTATAATATACTTATTATAGCAAAAATAATGATTTTTATCAAGTGTTAAAAATAAATAAAATATGCCTCCAGATAGAAGAAAAGCGACTCTTTATTAAGTAATTATTTCCTATAAAAAAAGCTTAGTTTTCACTAAGCTTTATCTTAAACGTTGGGACTATTTTCTAAATAAGGTTCCAATAAATCTGTTTCTAAATGTTGTCCCCAATCTATTACTGGAGGCGTTGTTATCTTAATAACAATGTCCAATTCAACAATTCGTGATAGTAAAGCATCGCCAAGAATAATGAAATAATCAGCTTCTTCACCTGTTCGGGGAATAACATTTCCGAATCCATCAACATCAATCGGATCCTTAATTGTATAACTAAATGTATACCCTCCCGGAAGTTCAATACTAATTATGTATCCTCCTGAGGTATTAGTTGTAAATGTTCCATGATCTAAATATGGACTAGGGGTAACGCCATTATAATTATAGATGGCAAACATACCCATCCGGTTGTTTAAAATGAAATCCGCCTCGGTTGTCCAACTTCCCTTATTCATATCTTTAGCTTTATTAATTAATTCTAAAAATAGTCTAAAACTATCCTTATCGCTTAGGGTAATACCATTATCAAATCTAATATTTATATCAAATCTAACGTTATTAGTAATATCTTGAATAGCGATTTTGTAGTCAGTATAGTATAAAGAATTTTGATCATCAGCAAATTTTTCAGAATAGACACGGTATCTAATATAATTAAATTCTACACCGCTAGCTCCTACTTGTGGGTTATAATCACCTTCTAATGAAAAGTTTTCATAAGTAAAATTTATTGTTTCTAAGACTGACACTAAGGTATACGTTACTCCATTATAGATAAACGACGCCTTAGTACCGCTACTAATGATAATGTTTTGATGATTTTCATTTTGAAACACCGTACCATCAAGACTAACGTAAAATTCTTTTTGGTAAGTATCTCCCGCTTCAACATAACTGTAGTCTATTCTCTCAAAAGTATCAGCTACTCCCGAAAGACCATCAGTTATAGATAATGTATACGTTGTCGGCACCCCAGCATTTGTTATAACGAACTCGGTATAATTTCCGGAAGTTTTGTTTATCTCTTGACCGGTTACATCTTTAAAATCGGTACCATTTTCGCTAACTAAGAAGACAATATTCCTGACAACATTTTCTTCATCAACATAAGTGTATGGAGTATATCGGTAAGCAACATCTGTGTTGTTATAAGTATAACGAATACTATTATAAATAAAGTCATCCTTCGTGCCGACAGTAGCGACATCTATTTTACTAAGGTTTTTATACCAAATGCCATTATCGCTAACATAAAAGCTTAATTTTTGCGAGGTGTTATAGGTATATTCTCTTAGTGAATAAACGTTTTTAAAGATATACTCAACACTAGATAATGTGAAGCGGTAGCGGTTTCCGGTAACAGTAACCACATTGCCGGAACTATTTAAAATCTTTAGTCCGTCGGTGCGAACATAAAAGTAAGCAACTTTTGGCTGGCTAGCACCATCTAGATAAGTATATGAAGTGTATTCATAGGCTGAATATGTCGTTCCACCATAAACAAATTCGTGTTTATTTCCTGTGGCAGTTAACTTTACACCATTACTATTAAGAATTATTGAACCATCAAGATTCACATAGAAGTATGTTGTTACCATACTTCCACCAGTTCCTGATGTATAAGGAAAATACGTTAAGGCGCTGTATGTTTTGCCACCGTGGACAAAATTTTCAACAGTGCCCGTTGGCAAGATTCCATTTAACGAACTATCTAAAATTATTTCTTTATTTTCACTAACATAAAAATATTCTATTAGCCATTGCCCGCCCTCAAAATAAGCATATGGTGTCCGACTAAAATTAGCAGTTCGATATATTTTGGCATCTTCTGGCAAAGCAAATATCGGTTTGTAAGCAGTAAGGTTTGTTTTATTAACCAAACCTACCATATATATTAAGGACCGATGATTATAAATGTTATCCGATGAATATTCATGTTCATTGTAAAAAATACCACTCGGCAAAGATACTATTTCGCGATTAGTAGAAGCTCTTAAAACAGCATAGGTTGCGGCTGTTATCCGGTCAACGGATAATAGTGTATCAATTGTTGTTAAGACTGTCTCAGTAATAAAGGTAGCATTATCAAGGTAACTACGAATATTTTTATCTTTAGTTATTGATAAGCTCGTTAAATCAAGATGCCAAGTTATATATGTTCCTGATTTAAATTGATATGTTGGGACACCAACGGTAAAGCCAAACTCGTAGTAAACATCAAACAAATATTCCCTTGGTGGAGCGATTTGGTTAAACTCAATTGAGAAACTTTCGCCTTCTATTATGTCAACGGAAAAATATTGTTGTTGTTCACTTAGACTTAAATCTCCACCGGCATATTCAACATGCAAATAACCAGTTTCAAGGCCAAAATAAGCCTTTGATAATTCATAATCAAAACGATAAGTTGGAGCTTTTTCGCGCCCAAAGACAGTCGTATATTTATTGTTTAACATACTAAAACTAGAACTAGCTTTCGGATTATCATCAACAATACCACCATCAACATAAACAGTTTTAATGGCCTCTGGTGTTACGACCTCTTCCTCAATAATATGTTTGAATGTTGAAGTATTAACACCATTTTCCGCCGTTATTCTGTAGTTTACATTGTAAACTTTTTTGGCTGGATCACTGGCGTCAACTGTAACACTCTCAATTACATAAGTTGCTAATGGTGAAATTTCAAATGTTGATAAATAACTCGGAATCTCTGTAACAAGATCAATATTAGTAAAGAAACTTTCCGTTAATTGTGTTCCAAAAAGTATATCTATTGGATTGCTTACATTACTTGATGCTCCAGCTGGTAAAAACGGTTGATCAGCAAAGGTAATTTCTTCAACAACACAAGCCGCACTAGCTGCTTTTTCAAAAACAAGTAAGTAGGCGATCGTTTGCGTTAATCGAAGCTCTAAAATGTATTTTCCAGTTGGTAGTTGACTATTAATATCTAGATCAACAATTAAAGTACCATCGTCCCAAGTATAGTCTTCATTAAAGGCACTCTCACCAACTGTCATAACTACGACACGCCCATTATTTAAGATACTATTATAATTATAATTTGTAACTATATTATTAGGAATACAGTTTTGGCTAGCCGATTGTCCTAGATTAGCATAACTGTACATTTTGATATTGTTTTTCATATCCATGCCGTTTGGCAAATTCTTAGTTACATATGTCAGTTTTAGCGAACCATCGACAGATGCAACATCAGCATAACTTGGCCCACTGACGTCAACTTCACTAATAGCAGTTATTGGTGTTGCAGCATAGTTAGCCCCATTATTTATTCTTAAGTTTGTAATTGCGCTAATTGTTTTTGGCGCCGTAATCACAATATTTACAACATACTCTGTTTCTACGGTTCGATCTTCTGCTTGAACAATGAAAGTATAAGAACTGACTCCGCCAACCTTAGAAGTAACTATATCTCCCGGAGTTAAACCCGTCCCCATAACTAGAGGACGCAAGCTATTTTCTTTAAAGATGGCATTGTATGATAATTCATACTCTGTTAGAATATTAGCCAAGAATTCCGTAGCGTTTATTTCATCCGCGTTAGAGGCAACATAGAAAGTGATTATTCTGTTTTTATTATCATAATCCTCGAGAACATTATTAGTAATAACGTAGTCAATGTTTGGATCTGTCCGATCAGTTCCTTCTAATTCTATTTTAAAGACAGTTGTGGCAATTGATTTTTTTAATTGCTTCATCATATAGTAAATTTTATAGTTGACGCAATTTGTATTTAAAACCGTCGTTGGCTGGCCATTACCATCAAGAACATAGAAGTTATTTAAGTATTCTGCATTTCCTCCACGCCAAGATGCGTCATTAAGCAAATTTCCATGACCATCACCAGTTAAGTATTCGTCAAGATTAATCAACTTTACATTATCTGGCATAAACTGTCCTTGTTGAATACCTTCTGAACTTGCTAGAGCATAGATACCAACGAAATCAGTATAATTATTAATGTTTAAACCTGCTAGTTCACAAATTGCTGTTAATGTAGCCTCTAAATTAGCTAAATGCGTTGGATTAGCAATATTAAGTTGGTAGCCCTTGCCTGTTAACAAACCTACTAAAATATTAGAGCCCGTATAACCCGGATCTGTATATTCGTTATAAGCATCATAGTAGCATATCTCAGCAACTATTGCTAATTTATCAGCATCGTTTAACGTTATCGTTCCTATAATGTTTGAATTAAATAGTGATGGCGTTGCCGCGACCATAAAATCGATAAGTCTGCCAATATTATCGTATGAGATGTTGCTGTTGCCTAAACCAGCTACAAGCAGCGAAGTAATTTCATTTTTAAAGAACGTTGCATTAGCTGACAATGCCCGCGCTAAGTAGTACTCATCGTTAGTCGCTGCCGATAAAGCTTTCTTGGCGACCACTACCTTGCCAAGAACACCACTTTCATTGTTTAAAACACTCTCAATAATTGCTAGTTTACTAGTTAGCGAAATGGAATTTTTTATTCCATAAGTACCGTCGTGTAAGACATAATTATAGTATGTTCCGTCCGCGCTTGCTTTTGACGCAATCGACAATATTTTATCGGCTCTTGTTGACGCTGAAGGGATTACAACGCTTAAATTTGCTGAGTAAGCATTATAAATCGTAATGATTAGCGATCTTTTGTCTGCTACTGATAAAGTAGATGATAGACTAAGCAGATTAGCTTCTAACGAAGCCGTCATGGAAGTTGAAGCGTATAGTGCTTTTGTAACTTCAAGCATTGCTGCTGCAGTGTTTTGACTATAAAAAATATTTTTTAAAAAATACTTAATTGTAACTGGTTGTAGTGTCGCATTTTTAAAGGCTGCATAAGCATCACTACTTGAATATTGAAAATACTCTCCATGTATACTATAGTAATAATAGTTTCCACTTGTATAATAGTATACATAACCTTGATTTAGGTCTTGCCGATAATTTCTTGCTGTAGTATAACCAGTTCCCTGAAATTGGAAGCCACTATTACGAAAGCGAAAATATCCTGGCGTATTCGTAGCGCTCACGTAAGTAAACTTTCTTGCTGTAGTTCCTGATGGCGTACCAGTTTCATATACTCCAGTAACAGCGTCATAACTACCACTCGTTATTCGATAAGGTCCTGTATAAACAGTATCGCCACTTCCCTGATGAGCATAGCCATAACTAGAATTAACGTCATAATCTTTATTACTACTATCAGCTTGTAAATAGAATGTCCCTAAAGTATTATAAACATCCGCTGTCATTGTTCCAGAGGCTTTAATTGTTGACCATAAAGTATTTACTTCCGCCACTGTTAAGTCATCAATGACGGCATCATAAGTTGTCTTTTCATTAGTATACGTTATCCCGTTGTACTTGGCAATTATTTGCAATTTAGCATTATCTGATATACTAAAAGTATTTTTCAAACTCGCTAACCGAGCATCAGTAATATAAGTATCGTTTAAAATACTTGTATACAGAGTGTTTATTTGCGCATCAGTTAAACCATAAATCCGATCTGTCGCCGTTAATGCATTGTATAAGCCATTAACGATTGTATCGCTAACAACTGTGTTGTTACCGAAAATAGTCGTGAATAAAGTTTGTAATTCACTGCTAGATAAATTACCAACAACAGTGTTTAAAACAGTTGTCGTTGTTGTATCAGCAAAAATTGCATTAATATCCGCGGTATATGTTGATGGACTAGCTAAAAGCATTGTTAAATAGTTATTAATCAAAGTTGCCGTTGCAACTGGATACTTAATAGCCAAGTCAGTGACATATGTCGTATTACTAACTAATGTTGTCATCATTGTTGCTTTCATTGCGTTAGTCACATTTGCATCATTTAAAATATCAGTTAACAAACTGATAAACCGTGGCGAAGTAACAAAAGCATTAATTACAGCTGTTGAGTTACTTGTCGTTGCCATTAGAGTTTGCAATATATTTTCAAATTCAGTTGTTCCACTGTGACTTTGATACATTGCTTCTAAAATATCTAAAGAATAATTTGCGTTAGCATATACTGCATTTTTTATTGTTCCATGCGTAGACAAAATACTATTATATAGCGAATTTATTTCTCCTGATGTTGGATATTGACTATCAATAATCGCAATATTAGCTTCCAAATTTATTAATAACATTTGTAAAGCCTCTTGGAAAATCGTTCCCTTTAAATCAATTTTCTCAACTAAGTATTCATTAACTTTACTATAAGGAACGAATTGAATATAATCGGCAATGTACTCATTAGTAATAATACTTGGATCTGTTTGTGATGTATCTCTCAAAGGGAATGATGTATTAAATATTCCCCCATTATAGTCTTTCGTTAATTGTTGTGTGAAAGTTTCCCCACCGTTGACAATTCCCGCTCTTGTATCTTTATAATATGATTTTATGCCATAAGAAATACCACTTGTTGTTCCCGCAGAAAATGGAACTGCTGAATGATCAACTGGATTTGTCGTTGCCATATACTTCAACAAATTTTGCATTGTTTGCGCATCAGCTGCACTACTAACAGCACCAATAGTACTGTTTCTACGCCCTAAAATGTTTAAGTTATCAACAAAGTTAACCAAGTAACTGACTGTTATTTTATCAAAAATTTGGCTTGGAGTATAAGTTGCGTTTGAAGCAATATAGCCAATTAGCGCTCCGCAAGGATAATTAGTTCCATTAGCTTGCGCCGTATAATTACTGTTAATATCGAAATTAGTCGTTCCCGATAAAATCTTAGAAAGATTTGTTGTAGAGAGTTGAATTGGTGTTACATTACCATAATTAATGGCATTGGCAATATAAACGGGATCAGTCGTTGTAATATAATTGATAAACTTATAAATAAAGATAAGCCCATACATTCCCCCGCAAACTCTAGTTGCGTAAATATCACCATAATTAATAACGTTTACGACACTATTAACGCCTAAGCATAAAAACCCTGCTGCCTTACAACGAGGCTCACCAGTATCCCACGCATCGTTAGTACCATTATAAGCAAAAACATCACCATAATTAATTGTAAACTCAATTTTTTGTTTATGAGGGTGGATATTGTAACAACTTCCACCGTCAACAATACTACCACTACCCATATCAGTACCAAATTCATCTTTTTCATTACGAACAATAATTCCGCCAGCGTTTACCCAAGCATTGCCTGTTGAAGTACAAATCGAATAAATATTGCCATTATTAGCTGAATCTTTAATTTGCGCATACTGATCAAGCATTAAGAAACAAATACCACCAGTTTCAACCTCAAATTCACCAGCGTAGCTTCCATATGTTGTGTTAACGGCTATTATAAAGTTAATATTTAAAATATTTCCTAAGTTAAAACATGAAGATAATATTGAAGCATTAATGGCTGTAATTCCTGCCGCCCGACAAACTCCATAGTATTCTCCAGAATTAGTATAACCAGTCCCAGTGTATTTTCCGTTGATCGTAATATTGCCATTATTAACACAGTTGTGGATTGTTCCATCGACATCTGGATTCATAATTACATCGTCAACTGATAATCCTTCATCAACAAAGATCTTCTGATTAGCATTTTTATAGCAAATACCAGAGGCATAAACATTAAAGACGACGACGACTCCACTTGCCTTTGTATTAGCTGTTACTTCAACATTACCACCATTATAAATGTTTTTCGCTTTACAATTGATGCTTACTTCTTCAAAGCAACCAAAAGCCTTCAACTTCTTATAGTCAGTTGTTCGTTGGCCACTTAAATATAAAGCATTTAAAAGTGTTCCGGCTGTTGTTTTAGTAAAATTAACTAAAATATTACCATCATTACGAATATTATCTAAATTGAAATTTAATCCTGCTGTGTTACCAGACAAAACTAAATTATAAAAGTTAACTGGGTTAGAGGTCACATAATTAATATTACGATAATTATAAGAGCTCTTTAGATTAGTATATGTACCGATATATTTACTAGGATTTGCTATTGTATTATCAACCATCGTTACGGGATATGTTGGTGCTGAATTAACCGGTGTTATCGTGATAATATCTTTTACAATATTATTATCCGACACGACACATGGTGCGTAACGCCATAAAATAGAAATATCAATTTCTTGTGTTGGTAGGGTCTCTAAGACCTTTACATTATTTACATAAGTATATTTATTTGTAAAATTATAGGCGCCATTAATGTTAGTCGTTGTTGCTTTAGTATAGGCAACTCCGGCAACATTTAGTTTAATATTAGGTTCTAGATAGTAGTTGCCAGTTGTTCCCAATCGTGTATGGCGAGGACTTAAAGCATTATTATTGATAATATTCATAACTGAGCGGCTCGATAAGCTACTATAACTTAAAGTGCTAGCATCAACAGTATTTTCAATATTAATTACTCCAGCAATATTAACATTTATCGCTTCTTCACGAACATAAACAGTCATATTACCATTATTTAGAAATTGGCCAATTTCTTCATAACCATAATTATGAAGTCCTATAACTCCGGCAGCATATAATTTTCCATAACGATAGGTTATACCATTAACACCAACAATAATATTGCCATCGTTTTGTAGTTCTTTAGCTTCATTAGTGATTCCACTACCAATAACACCACCAACATATTGATATAAGTTAGTTATATTCGTTGATGATGAAAATCTCATCGCATAAATATTCATGCCATTCAAACAATTAGAAATACTATTCGCCCGATTTATCTTGCCAATAATTCCTCCAATGCTAGAACCACTAATCCCTGCTGATCCTGTTGTAAGGGTTTGGTAAGAACCATCAATAACACCTGTTGTTGTACAATCTTTAATCGTACCCAAACTACTATAACCAACAATTCCGCCGGCATAGACTAAGCCAATACTGTTTAAGACAGTGCTAGTTCCATCTGTCGTCAGATTAGTAGCTTTTGTTGTTACTATTATTCGTCCACCAACGTTAACATTTTGAATTGTTCCACCTTCTTGTTTACCTGTTACAACACCAATCGCGTTAATTTCCAGGTAAGTTCCCTTGCCATCTAAGTCAAGAGGGCGGATCAAGGCATCAACAAAATTAACGTTCTTGACTGTTCCTGATAAAATTTCAAAGAAACCATAACAGCGGTAACCATTATATGATCTTCCCTTAGTTATCGTTAAGTTAAAAATTGAATTATACGGTGAAAGACTTCCATCTTGCAATAAGCAGTCAAAGCCATCATTCGCTTTTTCTGTGCTTTGGAAAACTCCCGAAAAAACAGCACTAGTTTTATAAAAAGCTTCTTCCGTAACGGCTATATAATTTACACTACGAGCTAAACGAAAATCTTCTTTTCTAAATATTCCATAATTAGCGATTAATTTAGTCATATAAACTAAATCGCTCGCCGTATTTATTTCAAAATATTTTTTAGCTGCAAGATCAGTTTTTTGAATCAATCCTTGAAGAATTGGATATTTTAAATTAAGAACATTTTGATAAATTGCAGCATAAACAGTGTTAGAAAACCAGCCATTGCTTACTAGTTCGGAACCAACCATTTTATAGTACGGGAAATAAACATCGCTATAAAATTGCGCTGTTGTTAAAGCAACAATATTGACCTCAACGCCTGTAACTGCTGGAGAACCATAAATCCTTTTTGTTGCTGTAACGGTATCAATTAAAATACTAGAGTCATAGTAGACATTAGATACTACGCCCCCTTCGTTTTCTCTATTTTCATAAAGAACAGCATATCTTGCTGATTGTGACTGTAGTGATACTGAGGCCGATACTAGTCGATCAATAGCAACATATGAGTCTTTAAAAGTACCAAAATTATAAACCATTAATCCAGCAATGGCAAAAAAACCACCTTCAACTATTAAACCTCCAGCATTACCCCGGAAATCATGCAAATAAATATGACTAACTGTCCCAAAATTTTCACCAATAAATGATGATGCAGTACTTAAAGCTTTAAACTTATCTGGTTGTACCATAATAACATTTTTCAGACCAACATTTTTAACAATGCCAGCGATACCAATCTTCGCAAATAATGCATAGCAGCTTAAACTATAGGCGCCTTGTTCATAGAATTCATATTCTTCAACACTTTTAATTGGTGCATAAAATAGATTGGAAATCACAAACCCTTGCCCATCAAAGACACCAGAAAAAGGATTGATACCCCAACCAATCGGTTTAATAAATTTATATTGCATTGATGCTTCATTATAATTAATATCATTTCCGAGAACATAAGAATATGTTAGGTAAGATGCCTTATAATCTACTGAGTTACACACCTCCCCAAAGTAAAACATCTCTAAGCCATCACCAATGACAATGACGTAGTCTTTCGTGCCATTAGTCATAACTGTTGCTGGGTTTTTCGGAATTCCATTCCCGTCAACAAATAAACTCATATCAACGTATTCAACATTGTTCGTTGAAACGCTCTTTATTCCGGCCAATTCACTATTCCATACTTCACTATTTAGCCTTGTTGCTTGATTAATTGTTTCAGCATCGCTTAATATTACTTTAGCACCAATAAAGGTAAAAGTAACCACTACAGCAATAGCCATTATCCCTAGTAATATCTTTTTAATAATTATATTTTTTGTCTTCATAATTAATTTCCTCCCGTAGGAATTTCCGTAATCCCCCAAATTTGAGAAAAACGATTCGCCTGAACAACTTCAACTCTGATATTTAAAATCAAATCACAAGTGTCGATGTAAGTTCTACTAATCTTCGGTATATATGCATCTCCGCCAAAAACAAAAGGAATTGTTACCGTAACTCCCTTTGGTAAAGGGTCCCGGTAATACACGTATTGTGTATCAGCATCATAATACCATAAACTATCATAACCCACTTCACCGTTTACTCGCCAAGCGTTATCAGCTAAATCAAACGGAAAAAGGTTTACGCCTTCATGATAAATTGAATATACTTGTTCAGTGTTAAAACTATAATAAAATCTAGTTATCGTCCATTCATCAAAAACTCTTATTCTTAAATATGAGGTAATATCTGGTGTTAATTCAATCGCAACTTTAAAATCATCTAAGAAATACGGTTTATAATCCGTATCATTTTCATGCTGTTCTAAAACAGCAGTTTTTAAAGAGCCATTTATATATAATAATCCTTTTTCGCTATCATAACAATTAGGAGTAACGAGAGGGTCAAATGCATTTTTAGTTACTAAAGTTTCTGTTTCATCAAGATACTCAAAATAAGATTTGATTTCAACCTCAATACCACCAATAGTAATATTGCCGCCAAAAGAACCTTCTTCTGAAAGCCAGCTAAAAGTAAGCGGTAGCATTATCGATATTATTAAAATGATCGTTAATAAGATTATGTAAGGAGAATGTTTTTTAATTGTCTGTTTCATAATCTGCTCCTCCATAATTATCTAAACTCTGCAAGGCGTGAATCTTGATAGTAAGGCTAAACTGCTTTGTTATATAACCAGCGGTTGTTGTAAGTCCATAGTAGTCGCCGAAAAAGGCTACTCGAAGAGAAGCCGTGTTAGCACCGGCAATCGTTGTTAATTCTCGACCGGCGCCTTCATAAAACAAAGTTAATTGTCCTAAATTATAATTTTGAATTGCTTGGTAAATATGAATAGGGTTACTCGAAGAAAACCCCACTATTGTCGATGTATATGTTGTA
>DATESD010000109.1:0-4098 GCA_035270985.1 Bacilli bacterium
TCAAGATACTTAACAAACTTATCATTTTCCGTATCTTTACGGAAATGAAGCGTTACTGTTGTTCCGTAGTCTAAATCTTCAGTTTCAACAATCTCATAGCTTTCAACGCCATTAGACGAGAAAGTGTAGCCGACCTTATCAAAGGCGGAACGAGTCGTAACAACTACTTTTTCCGCGACCATGTACGATGAATAAAAGCCAATGCCGAATTGACCAATAATATCTAATTTTTCTTGTTCACTCTTTTCATTGATGCTCTTCATGAATTCTAATGAACCACTCTGGGCAATCGTGCCGAGATTATTAACAACCTCATCATGAGTCATCCCAATCCCATTATCGGTAATGCTTAAGGTTTTCTTTTTCTTGTTAGCCGTAATAAATATTTGGTACTCATCGACTTTATTTAATTTGTCATCGGTTAGCGCTAAGTAGTGATGCTTATCCATCGCATCCGAAGCATTCGATATTAACTCCCGTAAAAATATTTCTTTGTTTGTATAAATAGAATTGATCATCAATTCTAATAAACGTTTGGATTCTGTTTTAAACTCTCTAATCTCACTCATGTTATTTCCTCCTTATTTGTTATTTATATTATATACTATTTAATTAGCACTGTCAAGACAAGAGTGCTAATTGTTTACATTTTATGTGATCTTGTCACTTTTAGAAAAACAACAAGCCAGATATGAAAACATTTTCATTCAAATATATCTTTGATACTTTAGTGCAGTAAAGTATAATGAACTTACATCAATCGCACGCAGATATTTTTTTTAATCATATCACTTTAGTGCGATAAAGTATGAGGAGAGAATATTATGAAAAAATCACTACTAATTATCATTTTTATCTTATCGTTAACATTAACAGGGTGTACAAAGAACAGTTTAAATTTCGGCAAGGAATTGGTTAAAACGAATACAATGACCGATATCTTCACGGAGTTAAACGCTAAAACGAGCGACGTTGGAATTATGGATTCAATTATGGCTAATTATTATATTAATCAAGATTTATCACTGGCGAGTAAACTAATGATCATCCCAAATTTGGTGCTTGCTGAAGAAGAGTACGGCATCGCCGCTCGTAAGGGAGCATTGTACACCGCTGCCATTATTAGCAACACGATTGCTAGTCTTGCTAAAGATGGTACAGTCGCAACGATTGCTAATAAATATGGTTTAGCCAGTGAAGTTTGTATCGACCCTAATTACAGAGCCAACCTAGCAGAGGTAGCCGGTAAAGCCGACTGGGATTATATTGTTGGTAAAGGGAACATCATCGTTGGTTACACTGTCTTTGCACCAATCGCCTTTGAAATAGACGGAAATCTATCAGGCTTTGATATCGATCTTGCCAAGGCAACATTTGCTAAATTAGGAATTGAAGTAATTTTTCAAATCATTAACTGGGACACAAAAGAATTTGAGCTAGGCGCCAAATCAATTGATCTGATTTGGAACGGCTTAACAATCAATGAGGAACGGCAAGCAAACATGGCGCTTTCAATTCCTTATCTAAGCAACAAACAAATTGCTGTCATTCGCCGCGCTGATGCTAAGATATACGCCACAACTAACGATATGGAAAACGCAATAATCGCGGTTGAATCTGGTTCTGCTGGTCAAGACGTCGTCGCCGGAGAACAGGAAAAATGATTCTAGCTTCTTTCAGCGATATTACTTATCAGCTCTTAGAAGGTTTCCTCGTTACACTTAAAATATTTTTCTATTCTTTAGCCTTCTCACTTCCACTTGGCTTAGTCGTCACCTTCGGTTCAATGTCACGTTTTAAACCTTTAAAGATCTTAGTACGAGGTTTCATTTGGATTATTCGCGGAACTCCGTTAATGCTCCAGATTATTGTCGTTTTCTACGGACCAGGGCTATGGTTTGATTATCCCATAAAGTCGCGTTTAATCGCCGTTATTGTCGCTTTTGTTATTAATTATGCTTGTTACTTCTCCGAGATCTATCGCTCGGGAATCGAAAGTATTTCCCAAGGGCAAAAAGAAGCCGGGCAAGTACTAGGAATGACAAAATCACAAATATTTTTTAAAATCATTTTTCCTCAAGTATTAAAACGAATTATGCCCCCAATTAGTAATGAAGTAATGACGCTCGTTAAAGACACGTCTTTAGCCCGAGTTATCGCGCTTTCCGAACTAATTATGATTGCGCAAGAAACCGTTCGGATAGAGGGGATACTTTGGCCACTATTTTATACAGGCGTCTTCTATTTAGCTTTTAATGGCATATTAACAATCGTTTTTTCTAAAATAGAGAAAAAACTGAATTATTACCGGGGGTAGCTATGGCATACTTAACTGTAACTAATTTAAACAAAAGTTTTAATAATAACAAAGTCCTCGACGATATAAGTTTCTCTTTAGAGAAAGGGCAAATACTAGCAATTATTGGTTCCTCAGGGAGCGGGAAAACAACATTACTACGCTGTCTTAACTTTTTAGAAAAAGCTGATTCGGGAACTGTTACAATAAAAGACAAGATTATTCTTAGCGATAATTTCCCAAATAATGATAAAGAACTTCGGGAAAGCCGCCTGAATTTCGGCCTCGTTTTCCAATCTTTTAACCTATTCCCCCATTTCAACATCTTAAAAAACATAACTTTAGCACCACAACTTCTTTTAGAAAAAGGGAAGTTGAGCGTTGAAGAACTAAAGTTCGCAACAAATAGGATTACAAATGACGCCCTTCAACTTTTAGAGACAGTTGGCTTAACCGATAAAATCAATGCTTATCCCTATCAGTTAAGCGGCGGGCAAATGCAACGCGTCGCCATCGCCAGGGCCTTAGCTTTGAAGCCAAGTGTCTTATGTTTTGATGAACCGACTAGCGCCCTCGATCCAGAACTCACTAACGAAGTCGTAAAAGTTATTAAAAACTTAAAAGACAACGATCGAACAATAATCGTTGTTACTCATGAAATGAACTTTGCGAGAAAAATCGCTGACAAAGTTATCTTCATGACGGGCGGAAAAATTTGTGAAGAGGGAGCTCCAGAAGATGTTTTCACTAATCCCCAAAGCCAAAGTTTGATTTCTTTTCTCACAAACAATTAATATCTTTTGCTTTATTAATTTATTTTTAACTTTTCATGATATAATAGTAGCAAGGGGAAACGAGCATGAAGAAAAATGAGTCAAATTTAGATATTAAACTATTGTATGAAGCGATACTAAAACTAAAAACTGTTGAAGATTGCGATGCTTTATTTCAAGACCTTTGCACCACAAAGGAAATTGAAGCTATGGCCCAAAGGGTCATTGCCGCTAAATATTTAATGGCCGGGAAAACTTACGAACAAATTATCGAGCTAACTAACATTTCTTCAACTACTTTAAGCCGCGTATCTAAATGCGTAAAAAAAGGTAAGGGCTATAAAACCTTCATTGATTAAAATATAAAGTGCTGAAAAATCAGCACTTTTTTGTATGAAAAAAAGTCGTAAGATTAACTTACAACTTCGTTTTATAGTATTAAGCCATAGATTACAATTCCCAAAATAGCCGAAATAATAATCATGTAGATGGGATTCAACTTCTTAAATTTCATTTTTAAAAGAAACATTGCAATCATAATAATTAAAGACATATAATCTATCGTCTTAATATCAATTGTTGTTTTGAAAACATCAAGAATTGATGCTAGTCCAAAGATATTATTAACAACTAAATTAATAACAACACCAATAATCAAACCAACAATGATTGGTTTTACCCCGTCTAGAGCCCATTTGACTTCTTTGTATTTAAGGAAGTTAGTAATAAACTTGGCAATTATCAAAATAATTATAAATGAAGGTAAAACAACACTAAGTGTGGCGACAATTGAACCCACAATTCCGGCTTGGCTAAAGCCGACCAAGGTTGCTGTATTAACAGCAAAGGGACCTGGAGTTGATTCTGCAATTGCAAAGAAATTAAGTAACTCTTCCATGGTCATCCAACCCCGAGCAACAACTTCATCTTTGATCATCGGAATCATTGCGTAACCACCACCAATGGTAAAAAGGCCTATAAAGAAGAACACATAAAACAATTCAAATAAAATCATTGTTCTTCCTCCGT